>JBOGIV010000153.1:0-3806 GCA_050747925.1 Vicinamibacterales bacterium | reverse complement strand
CTAAGGTGCGTAGGGGCGGGTCTTTAGACCCGCCCTCGACGTGCGATTGCAGGCTCTTGATACGAACCCCTACGCGTATTCGGCACGGTTCACCCGGGAGGCTAGCACCATGCGTCGACGCTCGATTGCCGCAGTCCTGCAACTGTGTCTGGCCGCCGCCTCGCTTGCCCGGCCGTCCATCAACGGGTCAGCCCGTCTGCTCGAGGCGGAGTTGGCCCGGTTCCCCGCCAAGACCGGCGTCGACGTCAAGCATCTCGAGCGAAGCGGAGCCGACGTGTTTTTCTGGGCGGCTTGAGGCGAAGCTTCGCTAGGGGCTCCCACCCGTCTCACTTGGTCCCGACCGGCCTCAGTTGCTTCCACCGCTCGATGAACGCGACTGAGGCTGCCACGAAGCTCTCTGTCGCGTCGCGTCCGCGCTCAGCCGTCGCTGCCTTCACGTCTCGCGAGCTCCAGACGCCGGTCTCGGTCATAGCCTTCGTCGAAGTGCCCTTGCCTGTCTCTTCGCCCTTGAGCGCCTCGGCAAGGAACACGCGTGTCGCGGTGGGGTCGCCTGCCACCACTTCGGGCAGCATCTTCTGCAGATGCGGCAGCAACGTCAATGGCGCCGTCCGCGCCGCGCTCAGGTTCACCAGATTGGGCGTGAGGTACAGCGAGGCTGACGTCTCGCCAACGCCGCCGTGACGGTCGAAGTCGCGCGGTTCATTGCTGGTCGTTCGCTTCACGAACGGGTCCGCCGCCTCGCCCAGCTCCACGGCGATGCCGGAGGTCTCCTGGTTGATGCGGTCGGCGATGTAGCGCGTGATGTGCTGGTTGCCGGCATGACTGTTGAGAAGCAGAAACCGCTTGAATCCGTGCCGTATCAGGCTTTGCGCGGCCTGGAAGTACACCAGCTGGATCGTTTCAGCGGGGAGCGCGATCGTGCCGGGAAACCCCATGTGATACGGCGAGTTGCCCGGGAACAGAATCGGCGCGACGAGCACGTCGGCCCGCTGTGCGACGAGCTTGGCGCGCTCGAGACCGTTCAAGAAGTCGGTGCCAATCGGGCCCTGGAGCCCGTGCTGCTCGAGCGACGCGATCGGCAGGATGACCATGTCGGTGCGCGTCAGCAGCTCTCGCACCTCGGGCCACGTCATGTGCGGCAGGTAGTTCTTCGCCTTCTGCTCGTGCCACAGCGGGTTGGCCGGCGGCGCCTGAGCGAGGGTCAAGGGTGCGGCGCACAGCCAGAGAGCAGTCGTCAGCAATACAGTCAGTCGCGTCATGGCAATCTCCTGAGTGGCGCGTTGGCGCAGAAATGAACGTCGCCGCCAGTATGCTGCGACTAGTGTCGTTGCTCGAGCTCTTCTGCCAGATTAGCAACCACGACAAGCTTCGACACGATCGGCTGAGTGCCGCCCATTTCTCTGATCATCAAGACGCGTTGGCCATCGGCCGGCAGGGCAAGGTTGTGCGGCCCGTGGGCCCGCCGGCGACCTACGGGCCTCGATCTTCGCGCTGGATCAGCGTCGGTTTCAGGCTTTTGCCTTGCCGATGCGTTTCGCCTGCTAACGGTTGGCGCCGACGGTGCCTCCCGAGGGAGCCACTCGAGGCGCGGAAGGCAGAAGGCGGTGTGAAGAGGTGGCGCTGGCGCGCGATGAAGCAGCAGCGCAGCGGAGTAGGATCACGTCTGTGAAGGGATCGGACTTCGACGAGCTCGCCTTCTTTCGCGCCATCGCCAGCAGCGGCGCTCGAGCCTTGCTAATCGGGCGGCGCGCGCTCGTCGTGCTTGGACTCCCGGTTCTGACGGCCGACTACGATTTCTGGCTGCACATTGACGACATCGAGAGGTTCAACGAGGCGGCCAGTGCCTTCGATCTTCAGCCGTCGTTGGATGCCAGCGCCGCGCGCCGCCGCGGGCGCTACGTGCTCGAGAACGACGAACGAGTGGATGTGCTGGTCGCGCGGTCGGCGCCGACTGTCGATGGACAAACCATTGCATTCGACGGGCTGTGGGCAGCGCGCGAACTTGCGCCGCTCGGCGATGGTGTCTCGGTCGCGCTCCCAAGCATCGCGGGGTTGATCCTGACCAAGCGTTTCGCGGCGAGGCCAAAGGACGTCGAGGACATCCGACTATTGCAAGTCCTCCAGAAGGAGCGTGAACGATGAACCAGGACTTGTCGGGTACAGCGAAGGCAACAATCAACGCGCTTGCCGAACGCCGGCTCTCTGCCAAAGAAGTGCGCGCCTACCTCGACGCGCCAGTGTCAGACGCCGAACGCGACGAGATCCTCGATCTCGCGCGTTGGTTTCAGCGGCGGTACCCGACCGCGGCTGAGCGGTTGACCTACGTGCGCCGGGCCTACGCGCGTTGGACCAGGCAGCGATGAGTCTGCTCTTTCACCGTCAGGACGGCGACGACGGCGTCTGGACAAAGATAGGCAAAAGGCCCGCCAAAGGGTTGTGCTGAGGTGCCTGGCACTCTTGGCACTAACCCCTTGGCACATTAGGCACTGTACGCACCTGTAGGCGCCTTACTCCGGCGGAAGGTACATCCAAGCCGCCGACGAGTTTCCATCCCAGACGCACCATGTCGGTGACGCGAGCCAGTCCTGACCCATGTCACCAATCGGCGCGCCGGGTGGCGCCGGTGAGGCCGGCATGATCTTCTGCTGATCCGCGGCCGGCCGCTCGAGGAAGCGCTTGATGTCGGCGGCGATCAGCGTGTGCTGCGCCTGATCCGATTCGGTTCTCCCGACTTCCGCGCGCAGGCGCGCCGCGAGCTTCTGCAGTTTGAACGACGCAATCGCTCGCACCTGGCTGTTTGGCGATGAGGTGGCCAGCCACATCACGCGATCGACGAGCACGCGCTCGATGGCGCGACGGACCTCGGCTTCGTACGTGCCGGAGGTCGGTTGATCGAACGTCGCCTTGGTGAGCTTGTCGATCACCTCACCGAGTCCCGGCAGCGACTGATCGACCGCGTACTGCGCCACCATTCTCGCCGCGCGATCCGCCTGCAGCACGAAGCCAATCGTCACGTCCGCCGCGATAGCGCCGGGATTGACCGGATCGAAGCCTTCACCCGTCGTGCGAGGGAACAGCTCGCGGTGCAATCCGAAGCCTGGCGGGCGCGGCGGGATCAAATCGAGGATCTTCTTCGGAATGGTCAGTTCCGACGGCTTGAGCGTCGCCGCCAGCGCGTCGATGGCCTTGCGCTGTGCTTCACCGTTGGCCCACTCGACCGGCGCCCCATGCCCATCGCCGCGCATCGCGTAGGTGAACTCCTGGCCGCCGATCATCGACGCGGCGGCTTCGACCGCGTAGCGGTGATACATGAAGATCGGCACCAGCGGCTCTTCGATCAGCACCGTCGGCTGGCCGGTTCGGATGGTGTGCTCGCCGAGCTTGTTGAGCGCCGCGCGGCGGACCTTCATCAGCCGTGTCAGCTCGTCGGTCTGGTTGGCGCCGTTCGACCACTGCTCGACGCGCGGATGAATGTCGGTGTCCTGGTTGGTGAAGTAGCGCAGGTCTTGCGCCCACGCATCATCGACGATCTTGTCGAGCGCGGGGTCTTCGTTGGCGCCCTTCGCGAATTCGCGATAGCCGAAGTTGATCGCGACCTTGTCCCAGTCCCCGATGTGCTGCGGATACGCGTTCGAGATGTCGATGGTGCCGTCTTCCTTCAGCGCCTCGAGCGGATGAGGGTAGTCCATTACTGAGATCCAGCCCTTGGTGCTGTCGTAGTAGTTGTGGCCGAGGCCGATCGTGTGGCCCACCTCGTGAGCGGCGAGCTGACGAATGCGCTTCAGCGCGGTTTCGTAGAGCAATTT
>JBOGIV010000152.1:0-11810 GCA_050747925.1 Vicinamibacterales bacterium | reverse complement strand
GCGTGGTCTCTGCGACCGCGGGGCCGTTTGGGATGCCGATTGAGAGCGGTGGTTTCCCGAACCCCGTCTGGATCGAGAGCGTGCCGTCCCCGGCCGGAACGCTGCCGCCATTTCATCCGTTCCGGATCGTCATGCCCGGCTATTTCGAGACGTTTGGCATCCCAATCGTCGAGGGGCGGCCGATCGACCGGCGCGACATCGAACAAGAGACGGGCGCCGTCGTTGTGAGCCAGGCCTTCGCGCGCCGATTCTGGCCGAATGGTCAGGCGATTGGCCAACGGCTTCGACAAGTTCCCGACGAACCGTGGTTCACCATCGTCGGCGTGGCGAGCAACACAAGCGATGCCGGTCTCGCAGCCGCACCCGACACGATCGTCTATTGGCCGGTGAAGGGTGTGGGCGGTGAGACTTACACGTCGTTGAGTGCCATGAGCTACGCGGTACACACGGTGACCGACCCAGGCCGCCTGGCGGCATCGATCCGCGACGCTCTCCGCGAAGTGGCGCCCCAGATTCCAGTGGCCTCAATGCGAACCATGGACGAGGCGCGAGCCTCGTCGATGTCGCGAGTCACGTTCACGATGACGATCCTCGCCGTGGGAGCGATCATGGCGATCCTGATCGCCGCCGTCGGCACTTACGGCGTGGTCGCGTACACGGTGAGCCGGCGCACCAAGGAAATCGGGGTTCGCATGGCACTCGGAGCCACGGCGCGCAGGATACGACGCATGGTGCTCCAGGAGGGGCTGCAGGTGACGCTGGCAGGATTGGCCCTGGGTCTTGCGGGCTCGGCGATGAGCGTTCGATTCCTCGGGACGTTTCTCTTCCAAGTGTCACCGTTGGACCCGGTCACCTATGCTGCAGTCACTTTGGTCGGACTCTGTGTCGCGGCTCTTGCCTGCCTGATTCCTGCCAGACGGGCCAGTCGAGTCGATCCATTGGTTGCCCTTCGAGCCGATTAGCCGGTGCGGTAGAAGGCGCGCCTCGGCGCGTTGGCCACTGGGCACTCCTTGTCCGTGAGCAGCGAGGCTAATCAGCATCGACCAACGCTGACCCTGTCTACGGAGCGAGATTGCGACCTCGCCTGCTCCCGAGCCAGAATCGTGCTCTCGGATGTACATCCTCGTTTACGGCGACCCGGAGCATCCGACGCGTCACGTGCTCAAGGCTGGCGACACCATCGTCGGGCGCGCCGAGAACTGCGACCTGAGGATCAGCGAGCCCAGCCTGTCGCGCTGGCACGCCTGCTTCACCGTCACGGCTGACAGCTGCGTCCTCGCGGACGTGGGCAGCCGCAACGGCACATTCGTCAATGGCGTGCAGATCACCAAGGTGGAGCTCCATCACGGCGATCACCTCTATTGGGGCGACGTGTCGGCGCGCGTCGAAACGTCTGCCGAAGATCAACTAACCATCGTCGAGCGGGCGACGGCGCCCTTTCCGTACCAACTCGACCGCCCTGTCGATCAAACGCCCCCGGCCGAGCCGACCATCGATGCTCGTCGCCTGCTCACCTTGATCTCGGAGATGTCGCGGTCGCTCGCCAAGAATCAGCCGCTGGCAAACATCCTCGACGAAGTGGTTCGTCTCGCCTCCGAGAGCACGAACGCCGAACGCGCGTTCCTGATTCTCAAGGATGAAACGTCCGGCGCCCTTGTGCCGCGTGTCGCGCGAACCCGCGAGAAAGGCCCGACTCGACAAGGTGCGGTCAGCCGGACCGTCCTCAATCGCGTGATGCAAGAGCGCGTGGCGATGCTGGCATCGAATGCGCAGACCGATGCCACCGCGGGGGCCTGGCAGACGATCGCGCTGCACAACATCGGCTCGTTCATGTGCGCGCCGCTCTGGAGCCAGGAGAATACGATTGGCGCCCTGTATCTGGACACGTCGATCACGGCCGAGTTCCAGCCGGCGGATCTCGAACTGCTCGTCGCGTTCTCCAACTATGCCGCGGTCGCGATCGAGCAGGCGCGGCTCGCCGACCGGCTGCACGAGGAGACCCGACGAGGCGAACGGCTCGGCCGTTATCACTCCCCCGCCGTCGTCGCGCGAATTCTTCAGGACGGCAGCGACGCCGACTCGCCACTGCTCGCTCAGGAGCGGGAGATTTCCGTCCTGTTCGCGGACATCGTCGGCTTCACGTCGATGGCCGAGCACATGCCACCGCAACAGGTGGCGACGCTGCTGAACGCGTGCTTTGCCCGGATGACCGACGTGGTCTTCGAGCACGAGGGCACGCTGGACAAGTACATCGGCGACTGTCTGCTGGCGGTCTTTGGCGCGCCGCTCGATCAACCGGACCACGCTGTGCGGGCGGTGAAGACTGCGCAGGCGATCGGCCGCGAGCTCGAGAAGCTCAACCAAGAGCTCAGCGGGCCGCCGATGAAGCTTCGCATGGCGATCAACTCCGGTATCGCGCTCGCTGGCGACATCGGTTCGCCACGGCGGCGCGAATACACGGTGCTGGGCGACGTGGTCAACACCGCCTCACGCCTTGAATCGACGGTGGCCAGCCCGGGTCAGATCGTGATCGGAAAGGCGACACAGGATCTTTTGACCCCCGACATTCGTACCCGCTCGCTCGGTGTGTTCACCCTTCGCGGCCGCAAGGACGAAGTCGAAGTGTTCGAGGTCGAGCCATGATGCGCGTCCGCCTCTGGGGCGTTCGCGGCTCGGTACCGTACAGCACACCGGAGTCAATCCGCCACGGCTGCAATACCGCATGCGTAGAGGTCGTGGACGAGCGCAGTGGACGCCGGCTCATCATCGACGGAGGCTCCGGCATTGTCGGGCTCGGCTACGCGATCGCCGAGTCCCGCGATGTGACGATTCTCCTCACGCACTACCACTGGGATCACGTTCAGGGCCTGCCGTACTTCGCTCCGTTTTTCAGCTCGGCTCACCGAGTGACGCTGTTGGCGCCGCGCCTCGAAGGCTCTGGATCTGATATTCGCAGGCTCTTCGAGAAGCCGTTCTTCCCCGTGATGTTCGATAAGCTGGAATTAACCCCCACGATCAACGTCATCGAGCCGGGGCAGATGACGATTGAGGGATTCGACGTCAGCGTCCATCCGTTGAGACATCCGGGTGGAGCGGTCGCTTACCGCATTCGTGGCGGGAGCGGCGACCTCGTCTGCGCCACCGACCATGAGTTTGGTAATGTAGCCACTGACGATGTGCTGGAAGATTTTGCGTCTGGCGCACGTGCGATGATCCTCGACTCACACTACACGCCGGATGAGCGGCCACTGTTCAGAGGATGGGGGCACTCCGATTGGAGCGAGTGCGCACGATTCGCTGAGCGCTGCGGCGCCGGTCGACTGCTCCTTGCGCATCACAAGCCGGGTCGTACCGACGAAGAGTTGGATCGGATTGAGGCGGAGGCACGAACACTGTTTCCCACGACATCGGCCGCGTGCGAGGGAGACACGTTTCTGTTGTAGTGAATCCTGTGAGCTTGTGATCTGGTGATCTCGAGATACGAGATTCGCGTCACTTCATCGCTCAAGCATCTATGACGACCGTGCCTTCGACCGTCGTCGAACACGTGAGCACGTAGCCTTGGGCGGCCTCTGATTCATCCAGGCCCGGACAGAACCCGTTGTTGACGACGCCCGACGTCTTCAGCGCCTTGCAGGTTCCGCACGCGCCGACGCGGCACGAGCTGGCGATCTCGATCCCGACGCGTTCGGCCACTTCGAGAATCGGCTCGTCAGTGCCGCACTCCACTTCCTTGTGCGATCGCGCAAAGACGATGCGGGCCCGACCGGAACCGTTCGAGTGAACCGCGGCCAGTACCGAATCCGGGGGCGCCGTAGCCCACGAGCGTGGCCCGAAATACTCCTGGTGAATGCGATTGGGCGGCAGGCCGGCCGCAGAGAAGTGCTCTCTCATCGACTTCATCCACGGTTCCGGGCCGCACATGAAGACCATGCGGTCGAGGTGGTCCGGCACCGCCATCTTCACGGCCTCGACGTCCAGGCGGCCTCGCAGCCCGTTCCACTCTTCGTCCGGGGAAGGTCGTGTGCAGTTGAGGATCAGCTTGAATCGCGGTCCCTGAAGACGCTCGAGCTCCCGACGAAAGACGATCGACGAGGGCGTCCGCGCCACGTGAAAGAACACGGTGTCTCGATCGACGTCCAGATCCGCCTGCCATCGCGCCATGGACATCACCGGCGTGATGCCGATGCCCGCTGAAAGGAAGAGGACTTTCTCGGCCTCGATGTCCCAGCAGTTGAACTTCCCGTTCGCGATCACCGCGGGCAGCACCTCGCCGACAGTCAGGTGATCGTGAATCCAATTCGACACGAGGCCGCCGGGCACGCGCTTGACGGTGAGCGTGATCAAGTCTGGCCGGGACGGCGACGATGAAATCGTGTAGTTGCGGCGCACCTTCTTGCCAGCCATCTCGATCTCGAGCGTGAGGAACTGGCCGGGCTTGTAGCAGAACGGCCGCTTCTGATCGGAGACAAACGCAAACGTCCTCACGTCGGCCGTCTCATCGACCATGCGCACGCACCGCAGGCGAGTTCGAACCGAGTCCCAGGGTTGCGCGCGTGAGACGAGCGCGGACAGCCAGTCGACGGCGTCTTCCGGCGCTTGTCGCCCGTTGGTCTGGGCAGGAGCAGTGACGGCCGTCTCTCTCCCCTGCTCATCCGAAGCGGCGGCGCGCAGCGCCGCCTCGAGCGCTCCGAACGCGTGCCCCGGCTTGGCTTGACGCTTGAGCTTGTCCTGCCGGGCCGCCTTGCGCAGCGTGTCGGCGATGTGCAGGAGATCGCCTTCAAGGAGTGCGGAGCTCTCTGCCGAGAATCTCGTCGTGGCCGACCTCACAGCCTGCACGACAGCGGGGACGCTCTTGTCGATCTCGCCGGCCACGTACCGGCGCCAGTGCTCGGGATAGCGCCTCAGCGCCTCCGGAAGCGAGCTGACGAGCGCGGGACAGCTGGCCCAGTCGCGCCGTTCCAACAAACGAACGTACGCGTCGGCCTCGACGGCACCGACCGACTGGGCAGCATCCGCCACAGCGACGAAGACGAGAAAGGGAAGCTCTGAAACCGAGTCCATCGACGTTTCTGCGCTCGTACTCCTCAAGTATCGACGCTCCTACCGCTTCTCCGCACCAACCCGGGACTCCGTTTGCGGCGGCGGTGGTGACGCCGGCTCGACGTTGCGGGCCTGCTGGTAGTACTCGTAGACACGCAACAGCACACCGCGCGACGCATGAGGATTCTCCCACACCGTGTCGAGATGCTCTTCACCGAACGCCAGCACGTCCGCCGTCTCCGAGCCAATTACTACCGTAGCGGCCCGGGGCTTCTTGGTAAAGACTCCCATCTCGCCGACGGTCTGCCCGGCGGAGACGCCGCTCACGCGCTCGACGCCGCCGTCGCGATTGAGAAACACATCGGCGGTTCCGGACAGCAGTAAGAACATGCCGTCCGATCGCTGCCCCTCCTTACACAGAATCTCACCGCGAGGGTAGCGTCGCAGCTCACCGTGCCGGGCGAGCTCCGCCAAGGTGCTGAGGGGCATCTTCTCGAACAGATCGATCTCGGTCAGCCACGCGAGCTTGACGATCGTGCTCGCCGGCAACGGCTCATAGCCTTGCCGCCGCAATTCCTCAGGAGACAACATCCGAGGGAGCAGAGCACCGGCAGGATGTGTCAGGAGACTGTCCCCAATCGCGTCGGCGGCCTCCTGAACGAACCACGGAGTGTCTTCGGGGCGATCGTGGCCGACGCGAAGCAGTGACGCGGCGCGCGCCCGATCGGTTCTCGCCATAGCCATGATCGCGGCGCCACTCACGACGGGGTGCGGATCGCGCGCGAACGATGCGTAGACGGCAGCGGGATCGGGAGCTGTCGTCACGAGATCGCGATAGGTAAAGTCTCCAAGCGACCCGTCCGACGCGCCGGCCTCAATTGGAGGCCAGCCGGACAACGCGTCCGATACCCTTGTCTCGATGTCCGACCCGGCGTGTGCCACTCGCTTCCACGGTTTCGACCGCGCCAGGTCCTTGGCCTCCTCCCCGATCAGTCCATACAGCGCTCTGGCGAAATGGAGCAGCACGGCATCGTCTTCGGCCGACGCGGCGACTCGAAGCAGCGTGCCTGCATGCCGATGACGCTGTTCCCTGATACCGCGCGAGAGCACGCGGCAGAGCGGGTCGGCCGCGATCGCGGTGAGATGCTTCAGCGAATACAAGGCCGCGCTCAGACGACCGACCTCGCGGAGCAATTGAAGCGTGTGTTCGCGCCAGCCGGCGCCGCTTTGGTCGATCTTTCGCCGAGCCCGCACATGTTCTTCCGCGCTGATCTGATACACGGACTGCAGCGTGCGAAGCTCCGCAGAAAACTCTGGAGCGCTCGCCAGCCTGTCCGGATCGGCGCCGCGCTCCACGGCTCGCGCCCTCAGCGCCTGCAACGCCGTGCCGTAGTTCTCCAGTCGCAGTTCGTTCTCCTGCTCTTTTCGCGCATCTGGATCGAGCAGACTGGGATCCTCGATGCCCAGCTCCTGCAGCATCGCGTGATGCTGATCCTCGGTGACGCCGACCTGGAGCCTCAGTTCCGCCAACATCGTCAAACTCTGCGACGAGTTGGTGCGTCCCGTCGAAATCCACTCACGCAGGACGTCCTTGTACACGCCGTGCTTTTGTTCTTGCGAGATACCGGGCGCGGTCTTCGCGAGTAGGTACACCTCGTCCGGCCCGAGATCATCCAGGGAGCGCCCGTCGAGAAAGCGGGAAAAGTCGGTCTTGAACTTCTTGAGCTGCTTGAGCAGCGTGTTCACCACGCTCTCACGCTGGTATCGAGCCGGGGAACGGCGTAAGACGCGGACCAGCCACAGGGTGCTGAACGTGACGATGGCGGCGTTCAACGTCGATTGAAGAAAATCCGGCATCAGGCGGATGTTCGGACGGCCGCCGAAAAAATAGAAGCTGTTGATCGTCAGGAACGCAGCCACGGCGAACGTGCGATGAAGCAGCATGCGCCGGTCGAGCGTGCGGCCACGCCGTGCCATCGTCCACGCGTAGAGGCGCTCGAGTCCGCACCCCAATCCGTACGCACCGAAGATAAATGCCGCCAGCGTCAGCGGCGCCGCAATCAGCTTGGGGATGGGGATCGTCATGCCGCCGAAATAGAAGCCCGGCCCGAGCAGCGTCGCGCTCGTCAGCGTGTTGGCTTCATGGGTCCACGCGCCCGAGTAGTAGTAGTCCCAGTTGCCCGCGTACAAGAAGTAATAGGTGTAGAAGGCCCACACCAGACCGAAGTAGCCGTAGTACGCGAACCGCCGCCCAGGCGTTTCGAGCGTCTGCCAATACGCACGTTCGAGATCGATATCCGGGCACGGTGAAAGACAGCCGACGCAGTTGCTCTGCACGCCGTTGCCAGTGCTCACGCGACACATGGACTGCGTGACCGGCTGCTTCTGGAGGTGCGCTTGACTCTCGAACAGCCCATGCGGCTCGGTGTAGATCCGCTGCACCACCGACACGGGACAGATGTAGTTGCACCAGGTCTTGCCGCCGTATCGATAGCCGACCACGATCGCCGACGCAATCACCACCAGAAAGAATGTGCCGAGCGCAGGACCGCTGGAGTTGATGGCGACCAGCCGAAGACACAAGCCAGTGGCCAGCAGACCAAACTGAACGTACCAGAAATGCTGCTTGAGCCACGAGTCCGGTTCGACCAGACGCAGCTTCTCCTCCACCTGCCCCGACTTTCGGTTGAAGCGCCGCAGCCGGGACTGCGTCCCGAGCATGCGTGGAATCTGAGAGAAGAACGAAAGGGGGCACACGCGCCGCCACGCCTCGTGGCCGAGCACCATGAGAAATATCGGCAGCCACGGAAAGAGCATCGTCCAGAAGATGCGCACGCCCATCGGATAGGGCTCTTGATCAAGCACCTTCCCCTGCACGATCACCTGGTGATCGGTCAGCCGGAATGGGCTGGAGAGGTTGTCGGGTCGCGTCAGCGAGGGCGTGACGGGGTCGTAGAACATCGACGCGATGAGCACGAGCCACGCAAAGGCCAGCGTGCCTCGTACCCATCGCATGCGGGTTTCGTCAACCCCGGACCACATGAGTCACTCGCCAACGTGCGAACAAGGGGACAGTCCCCTTTTTCGTCACTCACTTGTTCGCGCTGTCGTCAGCGAACGTCACCAGACTCTTCAAAAACGAGATGACTGCGTTCTTTTCCTCAGACGACAGCTTGATGTAGGCGTCTCGTGATTCCTGCGCTTCGCTGCGGCCGGGTCTTCCGACTGGCGGAGGCGAGTCCTCGCCGTGCATGTCAATCGCCTCGGCCAACGTGCCAGCGCGATCGTCATGCAAGTACGGTCCCGTGTTGCCGACTCCCCAGAGCTCGGCCGTGAGGAAGATGCTCGGTCCAATCAGAGCCGGCTTGCCGTCCCACATCAGCGGCCCGAGCTCCGTGACAAACGGCGCCGTCGGTACAGGTTCGGCGAGCGTCCGCCCCATATCGTGCCGCTTGAGATCGCCGTACAACCTGACGAGCGCGCCGCCGCCCGCAACGGTTTCGACCCGGGGCACTTCGGCTTCCTTGGCGAGATCGAACTTCACCGGACGCTTCGGGTCGTAGTCGGGATCCTTGCTGGCGAGGAACTTATCGAAGTAGTTGCCGCCTCCGGCGGGCGTCGGCTCTTCGAAGATCGTGCTCTTGAGGCGCATCTCCGGCACGTGGCAACTCGTGCAGCCGATCTTGGTGAAGAGATCGCGCCCGGCGTTGATGCGCGCAGTGGTCGCCGCGTCTGGCGCGGCCACGAGCCCAAGCTCGGCGAGGTGCGCAATCGGCGTTGGCGTCTCCTGCCCCGCCATGTAGACCGTCATTGCCGTGATGTCGCCTACGGAGAATTCGCGAGTGACGCCATCGCCGTCGGGATCGTCCCCAAGTTTGTCGGCGACGCGCCACACAAACTCTTCTCCCATCATGCCCATGCCGAAGGTGCCCGCTGCAACCGAGAAGACGCGGAGTGTTGGGACGTTGCCCTTCCACCCAAGCGGTCGCACCACGAGATCGGGAGACACGCCGCGAACCTGGCTCACATCGAACGCGACCTCACCTTTGGCGTTTGCGGTGGCACTCACCACGCCGAAATCGACGCCGTTGGCTTCGAGCTCCTGCTTGACCGCGGTTCCCGGCTTGGCCTTGGCTTGCGACGCTGCGGCATCTCGACTCGCCAGTAACTGCTCGGTCATCTCCTGTGCCAGCAGCTGCAGCAAGCCATTCCCGAACACGGACGTGGCATCCCGAGGGGCGAACGGCGGTTTGCCGTCTTGATCGGCATCGAAGAAGACCCGCGCATGCGCGAGGCCCGCTGCCGTGGCGAACGGCATGGCATGGCAACTGCCGCACGACTGCGCACCTACCGGAATCGGCTGACCGCCGCCGGCCGGACCAACCGAGAAGCGGCCGACAGGCGCGCCGCCGACCGTGTGTTTCATGCCAACGCCGTCGAGGCCGTTGTAGGGCGTGTGGAACAACTTGGCACCCGCTTCGAACAGCTGCGCGTTGGTCATCGAGCCGGCGGCGATGTCCTTCGACTCCAGGTGCTTGTCGAGCGGGAAGGCCTTTTTCTCGTCCAGATCGATCACCGGCAGTTTCTTCGCCGGCGTGGCCGTGGCCGCCGGCGTCGGGGTCGCTGGTTGAGTCGCGCAGCCGGCCAGGGCGACGAGCGAAGCCGCGCACAACAGTTTGGTGAGTCCGGAAAGTCGGCGTGCGAATCGCATCAGATCCTCCCACAAGAACGATGAATGACGCATTTCCCCACGGGTGAAGTACGTTCGCGTTACGGACCGCTGTCAAGACCTTTCATTGACGTCCGACGCCGAACGATATGCCGAGGAGGTCATGAACGTCCATGGGTGACCGCGCGTCGCCGGCATCGGTTGCAGTAAACTGAGACAGCGGTCTCCTGGCTTCTCGCCACGTCCTCAGCCGCCGCGCCCAGAATCGAACTTGAAACCTGAACTGCCCTTTCATCCTGTTGTCGCACGCTGGTTCTCGGAGACCCTCGGCCGGCCAACGCCCGCCCAGGCCAGAGGCTGGACACAGATCGGCGCACGACGGCACACGCTCATCGCCGCGCCGACCGGGTCTGGCAAGACTCTGGCTGCCTTCCTCGCCGGACTCGACGAGTTGTTTCAGGAAGGATTGGCGTCGGAGCTGCCCGACGAAACGCGAATCGTCTACGTCTCGCCGCTCAAGGCGCTGAGCGCGGATATTCACAAGAACCTCGCGCAGCCGCGGCGTGGCATCGCGCACCTGGCCAGCGAGAGTGGGCTGTCCGCTCCGCGGATCACGGCAGCGGTGAGAACTGGTGACACGACCTCGTCCGAGCGTGCCCGCATTCTGCGAACCCCTCCGCACATTCTGGTGACCACACCCGAGTCGCTGTTCCTGTTGCTCACGGCCGAGCGCAGCCGTCAGATGCTGAGAACGGTGCGCACGGTGATCGTCGACGAGATCCACGCCGTGATCGGCACGCGGCGAGGCGCACATCTTGCGTTGTCCCTCGAACGCTTGCAGCAGGTCGCGGAGGCGCCGCTGGTTCGAATCGGGCTGTCGGCGACGCAGCGGCCCATCGAAGCGGTGGCGCGTTATCTCGCCGGCAGCCACGGTTCGTGCGCCATCGTGGACGAGGGCCACAAACGCCCATGGGATCTCCAACTCGAACTGCCGAAGTCGTCGCTCGAGGCGGTGATGTCCCACGAGGTCTGGGAGGACTACTACGAGCGGCTCGCCGGCCTGATCCGGTCGCATCGTACGACGCTCGTGTTCGTCAACACACGACGGCTCGCGGAACGGGTGGCCCGACACCTGACTGAGCGGCTCGGGGAGGATGCGGTGACCGCGCATCATGGCAGTCTCTCGAAGGAGAAGCGGCTTGACGCCGAGTCTCGGCTCAAGGCTGGCCGGCTCAAGGCGCTGGTCGCCACCGCATCGCTGGAGCTGGGCATCGACATCGGCCACGTCGATCTCGTCTGCCAGCTCGGCTCGCCACACCGCATCTCGACGCTCCTGCAGCGAGTTGGCCGATCCGGACACACGATCTCCGGAACACCCAAGGGCCGCGTGTTTCCGATGTCGCGTGACGACCTCGTGGAAACGCTCGCGCTGTTGCGCGCGGTCCGCGGGGGCGAACTCGACACCGTGGTGTCTCACGACGCGCCCCTCGACGTCCTCGCGCAGCAGGTCGTCGCCGAGACGGCGTGCGTCGAGTACAGCGAAGACGACCTGTTCGATGTCGTTAGACGTGCACGCCCTTACCACACGCTCGAGCGTGACGCATTCGATCGCGTGGTCTCGATGGTGGCAGAAGGCTTCTCCACTCGCCGGGGCCGCCGCGCTGCGCTCGTCCATCGCGACGAAGTGAATCGCCGACTGCGCGGTCGTCGTGGCGCGCGAATGTTGGCGCTGACCTCTGGCGGCGCCATTCCCGAGGTCGCCGACTATCGCGTCATCCTCGAGCCAGACGACACGTTCATCGGGACGATCAACGAGGACTTCGCCATCGAGAGCACAGCGGGCGACGTCTTTCAGCTCGGCAATGCGTCATGGCGGGTCTTGAGGGTGGGAACCGGCGTCGTGCGCGTGGCCGATGCGAAGGGGGCACCGCCGACTCTCCCCTTCTGGCTCGGCGAAGCGCCAGCGCGCAGCGACGAGCTGTCGCGAGCCGTAAGCGAGCTCCGTGCGGGAATCGAAGAGCGACTGGTCGATCAGGCGACCCTAAAGGGTCGCCTCTACAACGGGGAGACAGGTAGAGGCGACCCTTTAGGGTCGCCT
>JBOGIV010000151.1:0-10512 GCA_050747925.1 Vicinamibacterales bacterium | reverse complement strand
GCGTTGGACGGCGCGACTACCAGGCCGCACTGATGAGCGTGAGTGATCGACGCGACTTCGCAGCTCGGTTCGACGGCGGCTACATACGGGCGGCCCGCGGCGAGAATGCCGTACAGCTTGCTTGGCACGATGTATCCGGCGAGCCCCTGCTGGAGCGACACAATGAAAACATCGGCCGACGCGAACGATTCGGATAGCCGCTCCTTGGGCTGAAACGGCAAGAAGGTCACATTCGACAGTTGAAGCGCCAACACGCGCTCGTGCAGGTGCTGTTTGCTCACGCCTTCCCCGACGAACACCACTTGCAGGTCTGGAACGTCCTTGAGGAGGACGGCAGCTTCGACGACCGTCTCGAGACTTTGTGACAGGCCGAGGTTTCCCGAGTGCATGACGACGAATTTGTCGGCCAACCCATGCGCCTCGGCAAACGCATTTCGTTTGGGCCCCGGCACAATCGCTCGAGTGTCTGCCCAGCTTGGAATGATCAGCGTGCGCTCACTAGGCGCGCCTTTGTTCTCGATCAGTCGGCGGCGCATCGTGTCGCCGAGCGCGACGATTCGGTCGGCCTTGCGACAGAGGAAGCGATTGACCGCCTGAAGCGTGCTGTTGATCGTGTCGCTGTGAAAATCCTTGAGTAAGACGGTGACCTCTGGGAACAGGTCCTGATACGCCATCACCAGCGGCGCACGAGCGCGACGGGCAGCCAGCCAACCGGCAAGACCGATGATCGGCGGATCGGTCAGCGCCACGACCACGTCGGGGCGATCCACCTTCATGCCGGCGTAACACGCCGTCAGGAAGTAGGACACGTAGTTGGTGGCTCGCCCGACGAACCGGCGCTTGTCGAAGCGGCTGCCGCGCGCGCGAAACACGTCGACGCCGTTGTGGCGTTCTCGGCCGACGAGACCGCGGATGGTGATGTCCTGTGCATGCGCCGGGAGCAGGGGAACGCCCGCGATCACCGACACACGGCAGTCATGATCACGCACCAGACCCTCGCACAGATCGGTCAACAGCTGACCGGTGGCGGCCGTGTCGGGGTAGTACGAACGGTTCAGAAAGAGAACATGCATAGAATGACGGCGGCGGCTGGTCGTGTCACTGTCGGCGCGAGAGGGCCGGCCGCAGTCGCGACGTCCAGTCAAAGGCCAGATTCCTGCCGTGAACCAGGAGGCCGCGCCCTCGGAGGAATCCGGTCCTCAGCGGCCATCCGTACGCGTACAGCCGCTCCGGCAATCGTCTGGCCGTCTGAATTTCAGCGATCGAATGCGCGACGAGCCGGCCGAGGCCCTCAGGACTGAACCACGTTTGCCACGCCCGGTGGGCGGCCTCCGCCATGGCGAACCACCGATGCTCGTGCGCTGCGCAAATCTCCACCAGCTTCGAGACGTCCGCCTCGCGCACGCGGATGCTGCACGAGGCCCAGTCAACGTTTCCACAAGGGACCCACGAGTCCGCGATGATCACAGGCACCCGGCCGCACTGCATCGTTTCGAACAAGCGAAAGCTCGAGGTTCCGTTCCCCTTTGGACAGAGCACGAACCGACTGCGGCCCATCACGCTGACGTATTCCTCTTTGAACGGCCGAATGCCGGCATCACCAAGCCGGGACCACAAGGGCTCAGTTCTCTCGACGACGACATCTTTGCGATTCCAGGGAGTCTGAAGGATTCGTGCGCGCACTGGCGCCGTGAGATTGCCCATGAACGAAAACAGCAGCGGCGGTCGGGGATCGCGCGGTTGCGGCTGCAGGAACTCATTGAACGATGTCAAATAACAGGCGGTTCGGTGTCGCACGCCTGAGAACAGCGCTCGTCGAAGGCTCGCGTACAGCCCTGGAAACAACCCCGCCGGGTGATCTGCCGTGTCGAACACAAAGACGGTGTCTCGACGGGCTCGGCGACTGGGCAATCGCTTGATCTCTTCGATGCAAGTGGCGTACGGCAATTGCGGATCAACGATGGTGATGAGCACCGCATCGGCGGCCGCTTCCTCGCTCACGATCTCGCATTCAGACGGATTCCATGACGCTGCCGTGCGAGTCCACGTCTCCTTCGCCCAATCCGTCTCGAATCGAGTGTCGAGAAACACCTTCATCGGCGCGAATCCGACACCGCCGAAGCCGACCCGACATCGCCTGCGGTAGGCCGTCGGGCAAACAGGGCGTTGGCGACGATGAACAGCGTGTCGAGGTGTCCGTGCACTTGCTCGGTGTAGGACACGACGAATTGAAAGCGATACGGCTCGAGAAACGCGCCAAGCTCACCCAAGGCGCCTCCGTCGACGCCCGGGTCGCTGCCGAGGCTATTGAACTCTGTGTAGATGAATCCAATTCGTGCCTCGGCCAGCATGCGCTTCGCGCCCTGCAGCACCTGAAGCTCATGACCCTCAGTGTCGATCTTCAACACATCGATGTGGGACACCTGATGGTCAGCGCAGAACTGGTCGAGCGTGTCCCTGGTGACCAACAACGTCGTCGAAGGCAAGCGATGGACCTGCGCATGCTTCGAGTTTGGAGTCAGGCTCGCCAGCTTGTCCGACGAATACTCATGCATCACCGCTGAACCCCGCTGGTAGCTGAGTGCGACCCGGTGCAGGGTGACATTCGGCCGATGCTTCACGGCGCTCTCGAGCTTCCAGAACGTCGTGGGGTGGGGTTCAAAGCAGTGAAACGTGGCATCGGGAAACACCTTGAGCGCGGCCAACGTCAACGTCCCATCGTTAGCTCCCACGTCGAAGAAAATTCGCGTGGACACATTCAAGATCCTGTTCAGGCGGGCGATGTCCAGCAGGTAGTCGTATCCAAACGGTACATTCCTGGTGCTCAGGAGGGTGACCCCCATCCGCCGGGCCACCGAGCGCAGCGCGGACCTCAGGCGGGTTGCTCGCATGAATCAACACCTGTGATCGTCATCACGCGGGCTGCTGAATCGCCTTGGCGATCGTGTGATGGCCAAGCACGAGGATGTCCATGCGCGTCCGCAAGAAGCAATCCAGAGCTTCGGAGGGCTGATGCACAATCGGTTCGTTCTCGTTGAACGAGGTGTTGAGCACGATCGGCACGCCTGTCTTTCGCCCGAACGCCTGGATCAGCCGCGAGTAGATGGGGTTGCCGTCGGCACTCACGGTTTGCAGCCGTCCTGAACCGTCAACGTGTGTGACGGCGGGAATGATGGACCGCTTCTCCGGTCGAACGGGATAGACCTGCATCATGAACGGATCGGCCACCGATCCTTCGAAGTACTCGGGATGCGCCGACTCGTCGACCGAGGGAGCAAATGGACGAAACCGCTCCCGGAACTTGATTTTCGTGTTGATGATCTCGCGCATGTCGGCGCGCCGCGGGTCCGCCAGAATGCTGCGATTCCCGAGCGCGCGCGCGCCCCACTCCATCGGTCCCTGGAACCACCCAACCACCAGACCTTCGGCAATCCGGTCGGCCGTCCACTCGCACAGCGCCGCTTCATCGGCAATGCGTCGAACGCAGCAATTCAAACGCTGAAGATCGAGCCGACGCGATTCCAGGGCGCGCTCGATGCTGGCGCCGTCGAATGACGGACCCCAGTAGCCATGCCGCATGACGAAGCGCCGGGGCTGGCGCAAGACCTGATTCCACACCCAGTAAGCGGCTCCAAGTGCGGTGCCGTTATCACCAGACGCCGGCTGGATGTAGACATGCTGGAACGGCGTGTGCTCTCGAATCTTGCCGTTGGCTACGCTGTTCATCGCGCAGCCGCCAGCAAGACAAAGGTTTGTAGATGCCGTTGCCTGGTGGAGGCCGTTGAGCACATGAAAGGCGGCTTCCTCAAAGACGGCCTGAAGTGATGCCGCAATCGCTTCATGGCGGCTCGTCACCGGCTCATCGGATCTTCGCGCCGGTCCCAACAACTCCTCGAGCCGGCTCGTGAAGACCCGACCGATCGTCGGCTCACCGTCGTCCCAGCTCATCGGGGTTCCGCCGGACCAGTGCTGAAAGTACGACAGGTCGAGCTCAAACCCACCGCCAGGAAGCAGTCGCACGAGCTGACGTACGGCCCTTGCGAACTCAGGCTCACCGTACGGCGCGAGTCCCATGACCTTGAACTCGTCGCCGTACTTCATGAATCCGAGGTATTGCGTGATGGCCAAATAGAGCAGGCCGAGCGAGTGTGGGAAGAACGTGCGATGGATGACGTCTAGATGATTCCCTCGACCCACGGCCCACGACGTGCTGACAAAATCGCCAAAGCCATCGATCGCGCAGACCGAGGCGTTTTCGAACGGCGAGACAAAGAACGTGCTCGCGAGATGTGACGGGTGGTGCTCGACCCAATGCATCCGTGGACGACGGTCCGCTGCCGAGAGCCCCAGCACGCGAGCGACGGTGTCGGGAATGGCGCCAACGCGACGATAGTTCGAGGCGCGGTCCGAGACCATCCCGCCACGCGGACGATGGCGAACGGCGAACCAGGCCTTTCGCAATAAGTGTGCGCGAGGATTGCGCGACACGCCAACGTGGTCGACATCTTGAGGCGCGATGCCTCCCATCTGGAGGCATGCCCGCACGGCTTCAGAGGGGAACCCGGCGACGTGCTTAATCCGGCGGAATCGCTCTTCTTCCACTGCGGCGACCAGCTCTCCATCGCGGATGAGCACAGCCGACACGTCGCCATGGTAAGCGTTGATGCCGAGAATGTTCACGAGTCTGATTGCATTAGAGAAGGACGGTCAGGCGGGTTCGGGTCGTTGTTCTTGAATCCACCGTAACCAAATCATGATGGGTGCTTGGTCCGCACCGTCGATTCCGCGGAAGGCGGTGTGTGCGAGACGACCACCACATCTGATCGCGACGATTGCGGCGCTGCGAGGCGGAGTTCGTCGATATTGATGTCGACGAGCAAGCGGTACCAGAAGGCCTGGAGGACGTGAAAGACGAAGCCTTGCTTGCCATCCAGAAAGCCCAATCGAATGACGTAGCGATAAAACACGTAGAGGCACGGCCGCACAAACAGCGGCAGTCCCGCCCAGATTCGCTTCAGAACTCGCACGCGGTCGTCTGCCTGACCGAACAACGCCAGTAACGACACGCTGCCGGCCGTTGCGGCCTTCTCCTGTCGAGCCTGAAGAACCGCGTATCGATTGTGTTTGGCCGTCCACACAGCGATTTGCGCTTCGTTGCAGTTGTCCTCGATGAGGTCTCCTGCCAGCACCACGGTGGCGCCGGCCACGGAAAAATGATGATCGACCAGGTCCCCGGCATCCAAGGACACATGCGCCCTCTTGAAGAGCTTGAGCAAATGCTTCGGGTAGTAGCCGCCGTAGCGAATCCATCTCCCCCGAAAGATCTGACGGCGGCACACGAACGCGCCGTTGGCCGGTGTGTTCGATGAAACGAGGGCCGCGATCGCCTCGGCAAGTTCCCGACCGACCCGCTGATCCGCGTCGAGGCCCAGGATCCACTCAGTTTTGATTGGAAGATTGGCGAGCGCCCACTGCCATTGCCGTGCATGCGTTTCAAACGCGTGAGTGATGACCTCCGCGCCGCTCGCGCGAGCAATCGCGACGGTTTGGTCGGTACTTCCGGAGTCGACAACAAAGATTCGCGCCGCCCATCCAGTCACACTCTCGAGGCACACCGGCAGGTTCAGCTCTTCGTTGAACGTCAGCACCACGACCGACACCGGGGCTTGGCTTGGAGTCATGACGGCTGCATCAAGCTGCGACTCCCGTGCTCTCGAGCCAGGCGTTGAGAGCGACGAGCGCCCATGGCCGCGACCAGCTCACCGTGCCGTCGTTGGCCATGAACGACTGCCACACTGATTGAACGGCATCGGGATTCAAAATCGCGTGACCCGCCATCCCTTCGGGTCCGAGATGATGCTCACAAAACGATCGCAGCTCGGTGCGCATCCAGGGGTCGAGCGGCAACACGAACCCACGCTTCGGCCGCCGGACAGACGCCGGGAGATTACCTCCAAGAGCTTCCAACAGCAGCCGCTTGGGCACGCCGTTCGGTTCCTTGGTCCTTCCCGAGAGTCCCATCACGTACTCGGCGAGCTGGTGGTCGAGGAGTGGAACGCGGACTTCGAGCCCGTGCGCCATGCTCATCTGGTCCGTGTCCCTGAGGAGCACGTCGTGCATGTAGGTTCGTGCCTCGGCGTACGACACCAACGACATCGAACTGGCTTGTGGATGGCGGGCGACAGCGCGCTCAAGAAGCGCGACATATGGATCGGTTTCGGCATCGTGGACGGTCGGCCGCCGTTCCACGTCCAGCAGTGCCAGCCGCCGCGCTGTCGAAAACAATTGCCGCGTCAACGGGTAAGCGTGAGGGAGGCTCGCGTCGGTCTCCAGCAGCGCCGCGACGCGGCTGGAGAGCACGGAGGACCCGCCGACGCCGCGAACGGTTGCCGCGGCGGCGCGTCGAACCGGCTCGGGGGTCCATTTCCACAGTCTCGCGTAGCCGGCGATGCGTCTGAGCCGGGTGAACGACGGATATCCGCCGAACAGCTCATCGCCGCCCAGTCCAGACAACGCCACCTTGATGCCGGCGTGCCGGACGGCCCTCGACACGACAAACGTATTCACGCCGTCACCACTCGGGTGATCGACGCTCGCCAGCGCCTCGGGTAACTGTCGTCGGAATTCAGTTTCACTGAGCGGCAGATCTGTGTGATCCGCGCCGATGGCGTCGGCCACCGCCCGGGCATACGGACCTTCGTCGTATCGCGTCCCTGGAAAACTCACACAGAAGGTCCGGGGAGTGACGCCAGCTGTTCGCACAAGCGCGGCCACGGCCGTCGAATCGATGCCGCCCGAGAGGAACACGCCGACCGGCACATCCGAAATCAGATGCAGCCGCGTCGATTCCTCCAGCAGCTGCCGCACGCGATCGCGGGCGTCCTCTTCCGTCACGGCCGACGCAGATCGATCGGCGGCATCCAACAAATCCCAGTACGGACGCTGTACGGACGTGCCAACCGAGTCGAACGACTCGGTGCAGCCCGGCGGCAGAACGCGCACACCTTCGACGAGCGTCCGTGGGGGCGGAACGGTTTGATGGGCCAGGTACTGAGCGAGCGCGGCATGGTCGAGCGCCTTGGGAACCAGACCCGACGCCAGGAGGGCCCGAATCTCGGATGCGAACAGCACTCCGCCGTGCGTGCGGTAGAGATAGAGCGGCTTGATGCCAAAGCGATCGCGCGCCGCAAACAGTCGATGGCTCCGGCCATCCCAGATCGCGAAGGCAAACATGCCTTGCAGGCGATCGACGACCGCCTCTCCCCACTGCTCGTAACCCTGGAGAATGACCTCTGTATCAGAATCCGATCGAAAGCGCCGGCCCAGTCGTTCGAGCTCCCGACGAATGGTCTTGAAGTTGTAGATCTCTCCGTTGAATGTAATCCAGAGTGGCAGCCGGTCGCTGACCATGGGTTGTGCGGCGCGATCGGTGAGATCGATGATGGCGAGCCGCCGATGACCCATCACCACCACGGGAGCGGCGTCGTCGGCAGAGGTCTGATGGCATTCCACGACGCCGGCGCCGTCGGGTCCACGATGTGACAGCGCATCGGTCATTCTCTGGACCGTCGATACCGCGGCATGACGGGATCGTTTCGCCCAAAACACTCCGCCAGCAATGCCGCACATCGTTTTACGATGTTGCCACTAACGCGCGCCGAGTGGAGAGCTGGTCATAGAGGGTCCGCAACTCCGACGCCACCCGCGACCAACGAAACCGTTGCGCGTATTCGCGGGCGTGGCACGCACGGGCCGTGCGCTCCTGATCATCGGCCAGGACGTTGCCAAGAGCGCGCCGCCAGACGTCTTGGTCGCGCGAGACCACCCACCCCGCTCCGGCCGCCTCGATCTCGCTGCCGAGATTCACGCCGGGCGACACCATGACGGGTACGCCGGCGGCCAGAGCCTCGACCATCGCAATGCCAAAATTCTCTTGATGCGACGGCAACGCGAACAGGCTCGCACCGCGCAGCAGCGCGGCACGTTCGGGCTTGCCGACCCAGCCGCGAAAGTGAATACGAGGGGCGGCGGGACCACGAGCGGCGGCCTCGCGAAGCCGAGCGACGTAGTCCGGAGGTCCGTCGCCAGCCACAATCAGCGACCACGGCCGTTGGAGATCGCCCGAGACCTGGTGAAAGGCGTCGATCAACAGTTTGATGCCTTTCTTCGGGTCGAGGCGGGAGAGCGTCAGGACATACGGCGGTGTCTCGATGGTGTCCGACTGCGCAGTCTTTACAAACAGATCCTCGTCCACGCCGAGCGGAATCACCGCGCTTCGAGGCAGCCATGGAAGAGCCATCTCGGCCAACCGCCCCTCTTCGGCAGTCGTGTAATGGATGGACGATGCGCCGCTGAGCAGACGCCGCGCGCCGAGACGTAACAGCAATCGCTTGCGCCAGGCGTGTCGTCCAAGGCTCCACGGATCCAATGTCCCTAACGGGCGAACGACGTACGGGACACCGTGCCGGCGGCAGGCACGACCCGCCGCGATGGACGAGTGGGAAAAGACCGCGTGCACATGCACCAGGTCGAAGTCTGTGACGTGGGCATCGAGCCATCTCGCAAGGGGGCGTGAGAGCTTGAACGACTCACTGGCTTGTCGCCGAAAGAAGATCGCGGGAATCTCGTGATACGCCTGAGTGGCTCCGAGCGTCACCGGCAGTCTCTGCGATCCATCCGCATCGGTGGTCGCGACCACGACGGTTGTTCCCAGCTCGATAAGCGCACGACACATGCCGAGGCACGCGGCACTGGGCCCGCCATAACGAGGCGCCAGCGCTGGAATGACGTGAAGAATGCGAGATGGCAGGGTCGATCTCTGGCGAAGGATTCGCGTGCTCAGCCTACGCTCGTGGGCAGCGTCGACGACTCGAGCTGACGCCCGAAGCGTTCTCCTGACGGCAGGACCTGGTCCGCAACCCAGTTGATGCTGAGGCACAGGACGTACGCGGCGGCCGCGCCGGCCGTCACTTCAGTAAACGACCCGCCGATATTCAAGAGACTCAGGGCGGGCAGATACCAGATCAGAAACTTGTGTGAGTCGCCCCGGGCGAGATGGAACGATGCAGACCGATCGGAGGTGACGAGAAGCGCGCCGATCAGAATGAACCCCAGGAACACGCCCGATGTGCCGAAGTTGATGTAGTACTCCATCACCTGGCCCACACCAACGCTCGTGTCGGAATCGAAGCGAAACCCCGTATAGATCGAGACGAGCTCCCCGCTGCCCGCGGTAATCGGCTTGTCGGGCCACAGCATGCGCGGAATGACGGCCGCCGCAGCCTCCAGCAGGGTCGCCCCATTCGCATAGGGAACCACCCCCCCCTCGAGATGAACAACCGCGGCTCCTACCAGGTAGTTCTGGTTGAGTCGTACGTTGACCCGCCGCAGATGCTCCTCATTCCGAACATCAAAGGTCTCGAACGAGCGAACGGTCTCGCCCAACTTGGCGGTGCGGTCCCTCATGGCTCCGCCGCTCCACACGATTTCTCGAATCTCGGCCCGCTCTCGCATGTAGGTGACGTACACCGAGAGACCGGCAAATGCCATGACGGCGCCAACCGCAAGATGCCATACCCGGATCCGGTGGAAGCTGGCCCGAAAAGCCAGGACGACCATCATCGTCGCGAATCCGTACCCGAGAAAGCCCTGCACAACGACGGTGAGCACGGGGAATCCCAGCGTGGACAGCAGCCACCAGCGCTCGGTCCACTTATGACCGAGGTGCCAGGCGTTCCAGCACTTGAGGCCGACGCCGACCGCGATCAGGCTCGACCCCATCGAGACCACCGACCGCACACTCGGGATTCGACCAGCCGCAGTAAACAGCAGCAGATACATGACGGCGCCGCCGATCAGGTACAACGTCACGAGCCGAGGCGGCACGAGCTGCTTGCCAGATTCAGGGGCACTGGCGTCGCCGCCTCGAGTGGGCCGCATCATCCCGCCCACCTCCGCGCCGATCAACAAGGCCAGCATCGCGATGGTGCTCAGGCGCATGCCGATGGCCGTGAACTCGAGGTTCTCGGCTTGCACCTCCCGCCACGGAAGAAGGAGAAGAGCCGACGCCAACCAATGCATTGAGCCGAGGCTCAGGACGAAACAGGCGACGAGGCCGACGCTTCGGTCGTTTCGGCTGTGGCGCCAGAGCACGATCGTCGCCATGGCGAGCCACGCCCAGACATAGATGCGCAATTCCGCGAGGGCGGCATCGGTCACTGTCGCGCTCCTGCGAGCGATGAGCTCACGAGACGTTCGGGGCTCACAACCGAGGACAACGCCACCTGAAGCCCTGAAACGGCCACATCACATGAGTACCGTCTAATGCGGGCGGTCACGCCAGCGTTGAAGTGTCGCGGATTGCGTGAGAGCCGCACGATCAGGTTTTCCATTCTCTGGACGAGATCTTCGACGTTGCCACATGGAAACTGAAAGCCCGTCACATCGTCCGTGATCATGTCCGCGGCGCAGCCCGCCAGGTTGCTCACAATCGCGGGTAAGCCAGACGCCATG
>JBOGIV010000150.1:0-7552 GCA_050747925.1 Vicinamibacterales bacterium | reverse complement strand
GTCCAGTGCCCGGCAACGCGTTCAGGAACCGGTTCTTCTTCTTCGGCGCGCAGGAGTATGTCGACTTCTTCCAAATCTCCACCAATACCGCGACAGTGCCGACCGAGGCGATGCGGCGCGGGGATTTCAGCGAGCTCCTGAACCCGGCGAATGGCTTCTTTGCCGGCGCCCGCGTCATCACCAACCCGCTCACCGGGCAGCCGTTTCCGAACAACGTCATTCCGTCGAACATGCTCTCGCCGAATGGACTGGCGCTGCTCAACACGTTCCCGGCGCCAACGCCGGGCTTTCGCCAGGGAACGGCCAACCTGATTCAGAACAGTGAGAATCCGCGCCAGCAGCGAAAAGACACGATTCGCCTTGATTACCGTGTGACCGACGGCAATCAGATCACCTATCGCTATTCGGCGTCCGACTGGACCGCCGTCGATGCGTTCCGCGGTCAGTTCCCATTTGCTCGAACCGACTGGAGCCGGCCCAACGCAACCCAGATCCTCAACTGGACCAGCACGCTCAGCAGCAACCTGCTGAACGAGCTCAGCTACGCGTATTCACTCGACGAAGTGTTCATCAACGTCTTCACCGAGACCGGCCTCCACAAACGGAGCCGCACCGGCATCAACTACCCCTACCTCTTCCCGGGCAAGGAGATCGATGACAAGCTCCCGACCATCTCGATCACCGGCTTCAACGAGATCGATGGTGGTCCGTACCCCGCGTTCTCGCGTGGTCCCATCCATACGGTTTCGAACACGACCACGCTCGTCAAGGGACAGCACACCTTCAAGGCCGGCGTCAGCGTCGAGTACTCGGGCGAGGATGACTTCGACCAGATCAATGTCGCGGCGATCCCCGGCGGCACGAACAATCAGAATGGCCGGTTCGAGTTCCTCGACAACCGAGTCGGTGGGACCAACGTGGCGGTGGCCAATGTCGCCATGGGCTTGTTCAGCAGCTACGCCGAGATCGGGCAGCGGGCGCTGACGAAATGGCGGTCGCTCGCGACCGACGTCTTCGTCCAGGACTCGTGGAAGCCGACGAGCCGGCTCACCCTCGAGGGCGGCATTCGGTGGGCGTTCTGGCCACCGTGGCGCTCGACGACGAACAACATCGCCAATTTCGATCCGCGGTTTTACGATCCGGCGCGGGCGGCCGTGATCAATCCCACGACTGGACGCCTGGTTGGCGGCGATCGCTTCAACGGCATTGTGCTGCCCGGGGACGGCTTCGAGGGCGATGGCAGCAGCCTGGTCGTGGCGCAGGATCCGCGAGTTCGGGCGCTGTTTCGCGGCGAGCCACGCGGCTTCTCCGAGATGCATTACAACGCCATCGAGCCACGGTTCGGGATCGCGTACTCGATCAACGACAAGACCATGGCGAGGGCGAGCGGCGGCGTCTTCCACAACCGCGTGACGCTCAACGACTCGACGCTGCTGGGTGGGAATCCGCCGTTCCAACCAATGGTGACCGTCGCCAACGGCGTCGTCGACAACCCGGCTGGGGCTGGCGCCGCGACAGACCTGCCCTTCGGCATCAATGCTCAGGATGTGGTGTTCAAGCATCCAACGGCCTACACGTGGGCCGCAAGCCTCGGACGTGAACTGCCGTTCGGGTTGGTGTTGGACGTCACCTACGTTGGTCGCCGGGGACGGAATCTGCAGCGCGAGGTCAATCTCAACCAGCTTCGTGCGGGAACCATTCAGGCAAACCCGGGCGTGAACATCGCGGCGCTGCGGCCGTACAAGGGGTATGGAGCGATCAGACGGTCCGAGAATACGGGCCGCTCGATCTATCACAGCCTGCAGATCAGCGCTGACCGTCGCTACAGCAACGGACTGAAGGTGGGTGTCGCCTACACACTCGGCAAGTCGGAAGACAACGGCAGCAACAAGCGCGACGTCGTGTTCAATACTTACAACGACGAGGCCTATTGGGGGCCTTCGATCTACGACCGCCGTCATGTGCTGGGCGTCGGCTACATCTACGACCTGCCGTTCTGGCGTGGGCAGGAGACGCTCATGAGGAACCTGTTGGGCGGCTGGCAGATCTCGGGCGCATCGTTCTTCCGGACCGGCACGCCGTTCTCCGTTCTTCGGACCAACGATATCGCCGGCGTCGGCGACGGCGCGTTCGGTCAGCCCTATAATCTCGCCGGCGATCCGAAAGCGGGATCCAACCAGCAGTTCTCGAGCGGCTCGGATAGCAACTTCTGGTTCAATCCCGCGGCGTTTGTCGCTCCGACAGCCGGCACGTTCGGCAACGCGCCGCGCAACCTGCTGTACAACCCCGGCCAGCAGCAGTGGGACATTGCCGTGTTCAAGAACTTCAGGGTCGGCGGCAGTGGACGGAGGCTCCAGTTCCGGGCGGAGATCTTCAACTTCCCGAACCACCCGAATCTGGGGAACGCGCAGACCAACACGATCAGTGGTCCCGGGTCAGGCTACGCCGATCCGACCAACGCGAACTTCGGACGCGTGACCACGAAGACTGACGATCGACGTGACATTCAGCTCAGCCTGCGGTTCTTCTTCTGATTCGCGGAGGTTGACCTGACACACTGACCCCGGCTCACGCTCCGATCGTCTCACGGTGGGAGCGTGACGGCAGGGTCGCTCGCCAGCCGCTCTATTAGTGTCACTCGCCAGCCGCTGTATCAGTGAAGGCGAGCGCTCACTCGCCGAGACTACTCGTCCGGACTGACCTGCCGGTCATGCCGTTCGCGCTCATCGACAGACCTGTGCTCGCGACGACGTCCGCTCGACACGCCGGTCAAACGGCCCTTGGCCTTCACGAGCGTTTGGGCAAACTCGCGATCGACACTTCTCGCTCAGACAGTGCCGCGTTGCCGCCGACAGGCCGTTTGACGAGAAACCTGGACGGCATGCCGAGAGGCCTCGTCGCGATCACAGGTCTGTCGCTTGAGCGCACCCCGTGCGAACCTCGTCCAAGGGATTGATAGCAGTTCCGTCCGAGTAGGCTCGGCGAGGTCGCGCCTGTCATCGCTTCGGGCGGCTGTCCTGAGCGAGCTCGAGATTCAGAGCGAGTCGTAGGGTTGACCGGTGTGCCGAGAGCCTGCCCTGAGCGAGGCTGCGCCAAAGCGCGACCGAGTCGAAGGGGCCTTGTCGCGATCACAGGTCTGTCGATGAGCGCGGGAGCGCAAATTCTGTTTCTTGCCGGGGCCGTCCGACGATGCTAGCGTCGTCGCGAATGGCGGACATCAGCCTGCGTCAGCGCGTGGAGATCTTGGAGGGAGCCGTCTTCGTGCTCGCCACGCTTCCACCACGAGTGGAGCGGATAGAGAACACGCTCACCGAGTTTCGCGAAGATGTGCGGCGGGAGTTCGCGGCTGTACGCTCAGAGATCAAAGCCGCGATCGGCGCGTCCGAGGAAGGAACACATCGACAGCTAAGGATGGTGCACGAGGATCTCGTGCAGCGGATCGGCGCATCCGAAGACGACACACGGCAGCTGATGCGCGAACTCAACGACGATACCCGACGTGAGATGCGCGAACTCAGTGACGAGACGCGACGTGAGATGCGTGTGCTGAATGAAGACACGCGACGTGAGATGCGCGTGCTGCACGAGGCTCTGGTTGAGCGGATCAAGACGATTGGCGAGGGAAGCGGCTGAGCCATCGGTCAGGTTGATGAAGATGCGCTCTGACGCGCCGCGGCCCTGATCGCACATCTTGCCTGTTGCTGGAGCCGTCCGACGATGCTAGCGTCGTCGCGAATGGCAGAAGTCAGCCTGCGTCAACGCGTGGAGGTCTTGGAGGGAGCCGTCTCCGAGCTCGCCACGCTTCCACCACGAGTGGAGCGGATAGAGAACACGCTCACCGAGTTTCGCGAAGATGTGCGGCGGGAGTTCGCGGCTGCGCGCGCCGAGTTGCGTGAAGAAATCGGAGGCGTGCGTGGGGAGATCGAGGGCGTGCGCGCCGAATTGCGTGCACAGATCGGAGGCGTGCGGTCAGAGATCAAAGCGGCGATCGGCGCGTCCGAGGAAGGAACGCATCGACAGCTACGGATGGTGCACGAGGACCTCGTCCAGCGGATCGAAACGTCAGAAGAAGAGACTCGCCGGCAGATGCGAGTGCTGCACGAGAATCTGGTTGAGCGGATCAAGACGATTGGCGAGGGAAGCGGCTAACCACTCCGAGGCGGTACTCCTCGGCTTCCAGTTCAGGATCACCGTGATAGGCGACGTCGCGATCGAGTCTGCGGTCACGCGCTCGATACACCTCGCCCAGTCCGCCTGCCCCGACCGGCTCACCGATGTCGTAGGGACCGATGCTGCTTCGTGCGCGAAGGCTCATCGAGAGATCTGCATGCGAGTCGAGGGACCGCTTCCGGTAAGCGACTGGATGTCGTACGAGCCGACCCGAGTTCCGATCGAAAGCCGCATTGGGGAAGGAGGCTGATCTTACATGCGGAGGCATCTTATCGCGCGAGGGCAAGTGGGATCGAAGGCAGTGCCCACGCTGACCGCGCTACGCCCCGGCCGCGTCTGATGGAAGGGCGCGGAGCGGTTAGTTCGGTCTTCCAGTGAAGGTCGTCGTAGCGTCCACGAAACACACCGGATTCCCGAAGGGGTCGCGCAGATAGAACGACCGCTCTCCCCACGGCCGTCGCGCGATTGCGCCCATCGGCAGATCGCCGTCGCCGACCTCTTCCGACAAACCGCCGAGCTGTTCAGCGCGCCGGTAGACCGCGTCGAGATCATCAACGGCGAAGTAGACGTGATCGAAATTCGGATGCGGCTGACGGTCGTCGCCGTCGCTCATCGGACTGTAGAGCGCCAGGGTGACGCCGCCGCAGTTGAAGTAGTGCCGGCCCGGTGAGACGCGCATACCCTCTTGATCGAGCAATGTGGAGTAAAAGCGCTGAGCACCGTCGAGGTCGGCCACCGGAATGATGACGCGATACAGCCGGGGAGTGGACATGAGCGGGACTGTAGCGGTGCGCCGTTCGGGCCGCAAGACGGCACTTTGAAGTACCCTGCGACGCGAGCGCGGCGCGACGTATGGAAGACGTCTATCGAGAGCGGGCGGCGTGCCCGGTCTACACCGCGATTGGCGTGATCGAAGGACGATGGAAGCCGATGATTTTCCAGCGTCTGGCGTCGCGTCCCCACGGCTTCGGTGAGCTGCGGCGCGCGCTGCCCAAGGTGACGGTCAAAGTGCTGCGTGAGCAGCTCCGGCAGATGCAAGCCGATAGTCTACTGGTGCGGCAGCCGTTGACGCCCGTGAGCGCGGGCGTTCGCTATCGGCTCACGCCGCACGGTCGCGCGCTCGGACCGGTGTTCGATGCGTTGTGGCGCTGGGGCACCCGCCACCTGGCGCGGCCCGGTGCCTCAGCTGGAACGCTGGTCTTGCCGCCGAATTCCACGGAAAGGCAGAGCGCTGCGGTGACCGTTCGCTACTGAACGAGGCTCGCGGGCGCCGCGGAGCGCGCTCATCAACAGACCTGTGCTCCCGACGAAGTCCCTTTCGACTCAGCCGCGCATTCATGCGGCTTCGCTCAGGGCAGGCACTCGGCACGCCGGGGAGGGCCGAGCTGGGCTGGAGGCGAGCGCACACTCGCCGAGACGACTCGTCCGGAACGACGACGTCGATCTGTCTATATGCGACCAGCACTCGAGGTCCTGCTGATGGTCGTTCGCGCGATCAGGCGCGACAGGCTCGCGCCGCCTCAGCGTCCCGCAGATCCGACGTGTTACGCTGGTCCAGCGGTGAGACAACACATCGCGATCCAACGAAGCCGCCTCGTGAGCCCGAGCCACGAACCCGACCTGAAGCGGGCGCTGCGCCCAGTCCCCACCTACGAGCGGGCCGTGCGCGAGGTGTCGAAGATGTTTACAGCGGCGGGGATTCGACATGCGCTGGTCGGAGCGCTCGCCGCGAATGCATACCGCAACAGGCCCCGCACGACTGAAGACATCAACTTCCTGGTCGGCGACGAGGCGTTTCAGACCCACCCTGGCGGATTCGTCACCCTGCGCGTGCCAGTCATCGAGTTCGATGGGATCGATATCGATCAAGTCCCGCTCACCGGCGCCTTGCGGGTTGTGGAAGAAGGGTTGACGCGGGCGCCAGTAAGCGACGGGGTGCCGATTGCGGCAGTGGAGATCGTCGTGGTCATGAAGCTGCTCGCCGGCCGAACACAGGATCTTGCTGATATCGAAGCCATCATCAGCTCCGGAGCCGACCGTGGCTCCTTGAGGGCGGCCGTTCAGCGCATGACGCCCGAACGAGCAGACACGCTCGAGGATCTGTTTGCGAGCGCCGACCGCTGGCGTTGCGGCTGGTGACCACGTCACCAAGCGGTCGCGCCGGACGTAGGCCCGCAAAACTCGGAGCAGTCTGCAGGGCGTACAGCAGGCAAGCGCGGGCCGGTGAGGGGCGTCTGTAATCCTCTCGCTTCCCAATGACACTGACGCCCGTCCAGCCGGACGCCCGAAATATATGTTCAGCCGCTGACGAGCGGCGCCGCTGCCGAGCGCGTCAGCACCGGTGGGGGCCAGGCTGTCGACTGGTCGCGCGATGGGCGCGAGCTCTTGCACATGCGGCCTCCGGAGCTTGTCGCGGTCGCCTTCAAGTTGGAAGCTGGACGTTTCGGCGCAGCAGGCGAGTGTATCTGGTCCCGTGTCGAAGGCGACTACGGAGATGGTGTGTTCGACATCGCCCCTGACGGACGCGTGCTCGTCGCGTTTGCGAAAGACCGGATCGTGCGCGAGATTCGTGTCGTGATCAACTGGCAGCAGGAAGTCGCGCGGAAACTGAACAGGTAACGTTCCATCAGCGCAAATTCTGCTTCTTGCCTCAGCCGTCCGACGATGCTAGCGTCGTCGCGAATGGCGGAGGTCAGCCTGCGGCAAAGGGTGGAGATCTTGGAGGTAACCGTCGCCGAACTCGGCACGCTTCCACTGCGAGTCGATCGGATCGAGAAGACGCTCACCGATTTTCGCGACGAGGTGCGGCAAGAGTTCGCGGCTGTGCGCTCGGAGATCGGCGATGTGCGCTCGGAGGTCAAAGCGGCGATCGTCGCGTCAGAGGAAGCAACACATCGCCAGCTGCGGGTGGTGCACGAGGATCTCGTGCAGCGGATCGGCGCATCCGAAGACGAAACACGGCGGCAGATGCGCATGCTGCACGAGGATCTGTTTCAGCGCATCAAGACAATGGGTGAAGGCGGTTAGGTGGGCCTGGTAGTTGATCGCGCGGGTGACTGGGAACCATCTGGATTGCCGCACGAGCGGATCTCACACCCGTCTACGCGATGATTTTCCGCCGCCTCAGGGCGCTCGGTGCGGACTGGACTTACCACTTTCCTCAACTCGGGCTGGTCGACTTGGGCGCGCTTCGCGACGAAGGGGAATCGCTCGCGAGATACTCGCCCACCGAAGCCCTTGCGACCAACGTGCAGCGCGAGAGCGGGAGGCCGAAGTCGCAGGTTTCGCGCAGAGGTGGACGAGATGAACGCCCGCGCACGGGAGGAAGCGATGGACCGGCCGCCGCCCGCCACCGTACGCGCGTACCGTCGAGTGTACGGGC
>JBOGIV010000149.1:0-6234 GCA_050747925.1 Vicinamibacterales bacterium | reverse complement strand
TCATCCAACCGCTGCTTGGCACGGGCCTCATCAAGGGGCTCGCTCACATCACCGGCGGCGGGATCACGGAAAACCTTCCGCGCATTTTGCCAAGCGGAACGGCGGCTCGCGTCGTTCGATCGTCATGGCGGGTGCCAGCCATCTTTCGATGGATTGGAGAGGCCGGGAGCGTGCCCGAGTACGACTTGCGGCGAACGCTCAACATGGGAATTGGGCTTATCATCGCCACGGCGCCCGTCAACGTCGACCGGGTTTCTGCTGCTCTGTTGGAGGCTGGCGAAGCCAATAGCGTCGCGATCGGAGAGATCATGGCGGGTACACCGGGCGTGCATTACGTGTGAGCGGGGGAGGGGCGATGAAGAGGCGAACACTGCTCCGATGGCTCGGGACCGGAGCGGCGTCATGGCCGTTGCTCCGGGTTCGGTTGCGCGCGGCCAACGAGCTCAGCCCCAGCGAGCTGTTGCTCCTGCGCGACGTCGCGCAAACGGTTCTTCCGTCTGAGCTCGGCGCTAAGGGAACTGAGGACGCCGTCAATGAGTTCGCACGCTGGTTGCGCGACTATCGCGAGGGCGTGCCGCTGTCGCACGGTTACGGCGTTCCCCGGCTCGTGCGAACCGGGGCGTCGCCAGTCGCGCGCTACAGTTCGCAGCTTGCGGCATTGCAAGAAGCGGCTCGCGCCCGCGGCGGTCGCTTTGGAACGCTGAGCCTCGAGCAACGGCGCGCCCTGCTCGATGAGGCGTTCAAGCAGAGCGACGTCAGGAATCTTCCAGGACGGCCCGATGGCAAGCACGTCGTCTCTGATCTGATGGCCCACTATTTCCGCAGCAGTGCGGCGACGGACCTCTGCTACAACGCTCACATAGGGCGAAATACCTCTCGCACGATTCAGATCACCACCGTGCGGCCGGCGCCGCTCAACCCTCGTTAGAGCGGCCCATGCCTGTCCACGAATCGGACGTTTGCGTGATCGGCGGCGGCATCACAGGCGCGATGCTCGTCGAGAAACTCTCGGAGCTCAGGTCGGGCCTGCGCGTCACTGTTGTGGAAGCGGGGCGCTCGATTTTCGACCGACCGAACCGGCTGGAGTATCACAAACGCTCGCTTGCCTACGGCGAGCATCCCTGGCACGACGACTTCATCGTGGACCAGCAAGCCAAGGGAATGATTTCGATGACAATGGCGGTCGGTGGGCAGGCGTTGCATTGGGGTGGGGCCTGCAATCGATTCTCCGAAGAAGACCTTCGCCTGAAGTCGTTGTACGGACTTGCAGCCGACTGGCCAATGGCATGGGATGAGCTCGAACGGTACTATGTCGAAGCAGAGCGGCGACTGAACGTCGCGGGCGATCCGAGTCCGTACTCAGAGGACGGCCGATCGGCTCCATATCCACAGCCAGCGGTTCCGCTGTCGTACAACCTCCAGATTCTCAAGCGCTGGGCTGAGCAAAGCGGGCTGAAGTTTTCACCGCTGCCGATGGCGCGTAATCTCACGACGTGGGGTGGTCGAGGGGCCTGTGCTCTCTATGACACCTGCGGCGACGTCTGCCCGACCGGCGCGCGCTACTCGCCGGATTTCACGTATCAGCAATTGATCGCCGCCAAGAAGATCACGCTCCACGATCGCACACTGGTTCGAAAGCTCGTTCCCCATGAAACGCGCTCGACCATTGTGGCCGCACAAGGCGTGCATCAGGATCGGCCCAACGAAGTGATGGAGTATCGCGCCAGACTCTTCGTGCTGGCAGGTGGCCAGTGTTGGGCGCCTCATCTGCTCCTCTTGTCGTCGAGCTCTCGCTATCCCGATGGTCTCGCGAATCGCTCGGGCCTTGTGGGCCGCTACATGAACGGCCACAAGTTCATTTCGGCGATGGCGGCCATCGATGAGGAAACCTTCCCGGGCCTGAACATGACCCACAGTCTGATTTCGCGCGAGTACTTTCGATGCGCGCCGAATCAGCCGTTCGTTCGACACGACACCCGCGTATGGGAAAGCTCGTTCGGCAAGGAACCGAGGCTGAGAAACTCCGAGGGTCGCCTTCTGCTGGGCGATGAGCTGCTTGCGGACTGGCGGTCGAGAGCACGTAAGGGCAGCTCGGTTCGTTTGCGTGCCTACTACGACTCTCATCCGTCGGCCGACAGCCGGTTGACGCTCGATCGGAGGTCGACAAACCGTTACGGCGATCCGATGCCCCAGATCGAACGCCGGCTGGACGCCGCGGCCCAGGGCCGCGAGGCGGCGACTCTGGCTCACTGTACGGCGGTGTTCGAGCGTTTGGCGCGTGCCAGAAATGGCCGGCTCGTGACCACGCCTTCCGTGTCGGACTATTGGGACCATCCGGCGGGCGGTTGTCGAATGGGCACCGACCCATCGACGAGTGTATGTGACAGCTTCGGCCGCACTCATGACCACGAGAATCTGTTCGTTATCGGCGCGCCCACGTTACCGACAGGTGGCTGCACGAACGGGACGCTCACCTTTGTCGCAGTGTCGTTGAGGTCGGCGGCGACGATTGCCGAGTCGCCGGCGGCGTGACGTCGCCCGGCCAGTCGCGCGAGCCCAGGCGCATCGGCGTGCTGATTTCGGGCCGAGGCTCAAATCTTCAGGCGCTGATCGATTCAATCGCTGGGGGCCGCCTCGATGCGACGATCGCCGTGGTCATTTCGAACCGCGGCGACGCGCACGGCCTCGAGCGCGCGGATTCGGCCGGCATCCCGACGCGCGTGATGGACCATCGCGCGTACCCGACACGCGAAGACTACGATCGCGCGGTTGTGAGCGAGCTGCGTTCACGTGACGTCCGGCTCGTCTGCCTTGCGGGATTCATGCGACTGTTGAGCCCGGTCTTCGTCGAGGCATTTCCGAACCGAATCTTGAACATTCACCCGTCGCTGCTGCCTGACTTCCCAGGGCTGCATCCGCAACAGCAGGCGATCGACCACGGTGTGGCGATCAGCGGAGCCACGGTTCATATCGTGAACAATGACCTGGACGCCGGACCGATCGTGCTGCAGCGGACGGTTCCGGTGCTTCCCGATGACACCGCCGACACGCTCGCCGCTCGCATCCTCGTCGAGGAGCACAAGCTGTATCCCGAAGCCATTCAGCGTGTGCTGGATGGTGCCTTCAAGTTCCACGACGTCGAAGAGTAAGTATTGAAACGTCCGGCGGGCAGTTCAGTCGAATCGGCACGTAGACCGTGCCGACGCCACGGCTCACAAAGAGCGACGTGTTCTCGCGAGTGGCCAGTCCGGCGAGGACTGGAAACCGCCGTGCCGCGGGTGCTCCGAAACCAGGGAGCACGACTTGTCCACCGTGTGTGTGACCGGACAGGACGAGTTGCACGTCCAACGAGGCGGCTTCCACAAGCCGCCTCGGGTCGTGCGCCAACAGCAGCGTGGTTCCTCCCGTGCCGCGCAGAACTCTGGCAATTTCGCTGATGCCTCGAGTCCAGAATCGAATGCCCGCGATGTCGAGACGCTCACCGTTGATCTCGACTTGTGTCCGTGCATCCTTCAGCACCGATACACCCCGCGATTCGAGAGCCGCCGGCATCTCGCGATCGTCATCGTGATTGCCCAAGACGGCGAACGTTCCATGGCGAGTGGAGGTCAACGGCGCAAGCAGCTCGCCGACAGGATTCATGTAGCGACGCTCAGCCTGCGTCACATAGTCGCCGCCGAGAACGACCAAGTCGGGCCTCGCCTCGATGACGAGTTTCACGGCCTGCGACACGTCCTCGGCCGGCACAGAGTCGCTGTGATGAATATCGGTGAGCAGTCCGACCCGGAGGCCCTCGAACGCAGGCGGCAGGCCCGTGATCGGCACGTCGAGCTCGACTGGCCGGAGGTGATGTGGTGCATACAGCACGCCGTACGAACCGATGCCCGTTGCGATCCCAACGCTCGTCGCGGCGAACGTCTGCAGCGCGGCGCGCCGCGTCATGCGCATCGAGCGCAGTATAGTTAATCGAATGGGTTTCTACGGCGAGCTCGAGTGGCGCGGCCTCGTGTACGATGCCACCGACGGCCTGCGACAGACACTCGAGCGCGAGCGCGTCACCGCCTACATCGGCTTCGATCCCACCGCCTCGAGTTTGCACGTCGGGTCGCTGTTGCCGATCATGGCGCTCGCGCGATTCCAGCGGTTCGGTCATTCACCTATTGCGCTGGTGGGCGGCGGCACCGGCCTCATCGGCGATCCCAGTGGGAAGAGTCAGGAACGATCGCTGTTGTCGATCGAGGAGGTCGATGCGAACGCCCGCGGCATGCGGGCGCAACTCGAACGATTCCTGGATTTCGACGCCACGCCAAACGCCGCACGAATGATGAACAACGCCGACTGGCTGCGGAGCGTCGGCTTGCTCGATTTTCTCCGAGACACCGGAAAGCGCTTCACTGTGAACTACATGCTGGCCAAGGAGTCGGTGAAACGGCGGCTCGGCGGCGAGGAAGGCATTTCTTTCACCGAGTTCAGTTATCTCTTGTTGCAGTCGTACGACTATCTGATGCTGCACGATCGCGCCGGCTGCACCTTGCAGATGGGTGGCAGCGATCAGTGGGGGAACATCGTTGCCGGCTGCGATCTGATTCGACGAGTGCGCGGCGCCAAGACGCATGGACTGGTCATGCCGCTGGTCACGACGGCGGCCGGCTCGAAGTTCGGCAAGACCGAAGCCGGCACCGTGTGGTTGGACCCGGCTCGCACGACCCCATTTCGGTTCTACCAATTCTGGTTGAATACCGATGATCGCGACGTGGTCCTGTACTTGAAGTTCGTCACGTGGCTCGACCGGCCCGCCATCGCGGAGCTCGAGCGCGTGGTCTCTGAGGCGCCCGAAAAGCGTGAGGCGCAACGCACCTTGGCTCGCGAAGTCACCCGGGGGGTACACGGAGCCGAGGAGCTGGCTCGTGCGGAACGGGCCTCGTCAGTCCTGTTCGGAGGGTCGCTCGCGGAGGCCTCGTTGGACGAGATTCTTCTCGTGTTCGACGATGTGCCGTCGATTGACGTCCCGCGGCGATCCCTGGAGGCCGGGATGGGGCTGACCGAGCTCGTCGTCGCTGCCGGGCTGGCGTCATCAAAGGGAGAGGCGGCCCGGCTGGTCCGGCAAGGCGGACTCTATATCAATGACACCCGCGCAGCGGATGAGCGGGGCCGGGTGACCCTCCAAGACGCTCTGGCCGCCCAGGTGATCGTGCTTCGCAAAGGTGCTCGCGAACGGCGGATCGTCCGGGTCGGCGCCTGAGCTGGTTGACTCCTCTCGTACCCTTGTAGTATTCTTATCGGACGCGCTGACGACGGCGCCCTCGGTCTAGGGTGCCGCAGACCGCCTTGGAAGTCGTTCCGAACTGGCCCTCCTGGCTGCTGTTGAGCACTTGGATGTCGAGAAAGGAATTGACAGAAAAGTCACGGCCGTCGTAATCTCGCAAGGTTCCCCTGACGGGGACCGGGGTTCTTTGAAAACTAGATAGAGCGTGCACACGCCCATTGGCGTGCCGAAAGGTGCAAGCCTGAGGTGCAATAGTGGGCAGACCAGCCCGTCGAGTGTCAGCCGTTCCGTCGAAGCCCGAGCGAAAGTGAGGGTGGAGGCGGGGCGACACAAGACAGAAGCAACACGCAATTGGGAGCCTAATCGCTCTCTCAGGAATTCAACTTGAGAGTTTGATCCTGGCTCAGAATCAACGCTGGCGGCGTGCCTAACACATGCAAGTCGAACGCGAGAGGGGCTTCGGCCCCAATCGAGTGGCGAACGGGTGAGTAACGCGTGGGTGATCTACCTTCGAGTGGGGGATAACGTTCCGAAAGGGACGCTAATACCGCATGACGTTCTGGGTTTAAAGACCTGGAAACCAAAGCCGGGGACCGCAAGGCCTGGCGCTCAAAGAGGAGCCCGCGTCCGATTAGCTAGTTGGCGGGGTAATGGCCCACCAAGGCGACGATCGGTAGCCGGCCTGAGAGGGCGGACGGCCACACTGGAACTGAGACACGGTCCAGACTCCTACGGGAGGCAGCAGTGGGGAATTGTTCACAATGGGCGCAAGCCTGATGACGCAACGCCGCGTGGGGGATGAAGGTCTTCGGATTGTAAACCCCTTTCGGGAGGGAAGATGGGACGGGCAACCGTTCGGACGGTACCTCCAGAAGCAGCCACGGCTAACTTCGTGCCAGCAGCCGCGGTAATACGAAGGTGGCAAGCGTTGTTCGGATTTACTGGGCGTACAGGGAGCGTAGGCGGTT
>JBOGIV010000148.1:0-7177 GCA_050747925.1 Vicinamibacterales bacterium | reverse complement strand
CGCCTTTCCTGAGGAGCTCACCATGAGGTTTCCAGCGGCACTGCGTGCATGGGCGGCGTTCACCGTGGTCGTCGCGGCGCTGGGATTCGCCGACATCGTCGCTGCCCAAACGAGCAATGCGACGCTCCAGGGCACGATCACCGATACGAGCGGCGGTGTGCTGCCGGGGGTGACCGTCAAGCTGCAGTCGCCTGCCATCGGGCTCTCACGCGACGCCGTTACCAATGCGGCGGGTGTATACGTCTTCAATTTCCTCCCTGCCGGGGGCTATGTGATCACTGCCGAGCTCTCCGGATTCAAGACCGTGCGTCACGAGCAGATCCGACTCGAGATCGGTCAAAACCTCGAATTGGACTTGAACATGGACATCGGATCGGTCGCGGAGGTGGTGCGTGTCGAGGCCGCCGCGACGCTGCTCGATCGCTCATCTCCATCGATTGGCACCGTCATCCAGGCCAGCCAGCTGAAAGAGCTGCCGCTTGCCGGACGGCATTGGGCCGGTCTGATGCTGCTTGCGCCGGGGGCCATCAACACCGGGGACGGCACGCACCTGAGCACACGATTCGTGGGCCGCGCGCGCGACGACAACAACTGGACGTTCGACGGGATCGATGCCACCGGCGTCAAGGATCCGCGGCAGGACAGCGCGGCACGGCTCATCATCAGCAGCGAATCGATCGCCGAGTTCCGTGTCAGCTCCGCGCTGTATTCAGCCGAAGCGGGGACGGCGGCCGGTGGGCAGGTGCAGCTCATTTCGAAGACAGGCACGAATGAGTTTCATGGCACCGCGTTCAACTTCATGCGGAACGATGCCTTCGACGCGCGCCCCTTCGGAACCTCCGGCGAGCTGCCGCCGTTCAGGCTGAACCAGTTTGGCTTCAACGTCGGCGGGCCCCTGGCCGTGCGGCGCACGCTCTTCTTCGCGAACTACGAGGGACTGCGGCAGCGCCAGACGCAGAGCTTCACGCGGTTCGTGCCGAGCGCGATCTTCCGTGCCGGCGTCACTCCCGCCCTGGCGCGGGTCGTGGCGCTGTATCCCCGTGGCACCGGGCCGGCCAGCGATCCGCTCATCGACGAATGGCGTGGCACGGAGAAATTCACGGCGGATGAGAACGCCGCTCTGATTCGCGTAGATCATCGGATTGCCGACACCACGTCGTTATTCGGGCGATACAACTTCGACCGGGCGGACATCATCAGCCCAGGCGAGACCGGGCTGACGACCAACAAGCTTCGTCCCGCCAACTTCACATTTCAGTTGCAGCACGTTGTCGGACCGACGGTCGTGAATGAACTGAAGTTCGGCTACAACGCCTCGCTCCGCCACTCCGTGCGCGAGGGGCCCAGTACCGCGCAGCTCACGGTTCCGGGCTTCGTGCCGCTTACCGGTCCGCAGGACATCGTCGAGGATGGCCGCTCGTTCAGTCTGCTGAACGACACCGCGATCGTGCGCGGGCGGCACAATGTCAAGTTCGGAGGAGAGATCCGGCGCATCTTCGTCGACGTTGGTGAAGGGAACACCACCACACTCAGCTTTCAGAGCCGGCCGAACTTCCAGAACAACGCACTCGAGAGCTTCAGCATCGTTGACTTTCCGATCGTGACGGGGCAGCGCTGGTGGTACCTGGGCTATATCCAGGACGACATCAAGTGGCGGCCCAATCTGACGATCAACGCTGGCGTCCGTTACGAGTACTACTCCGTCGTCGTCGAGAAGGAGGGTCGCGATCGAGTCTGGCGCTTGGCGTGCGGCGGCTTCTGTCCGGCCGGCACGCCATGGTATGACCCCGATTTCAACAACTTCGGCCCGCGCGTCGGCTTCGCGTGGGCGCCCGCGCGCTTCCGCGACAACACGGTGATTCGCGCCGGCTTCGGCGTCTTCTTCGGACCAGGGCAGAACGACGACGTGTTCGCGCCAATCGACAACGCGGGCAACCGCATCGCGCTCGAGCGCGTGACGACGCCAACGCTCAGCTTTCCCATCGATCCGTTTCTCGCGCTCGCGGCCACCACGGGCAATTCGCCGCGAGCCGTCGACGAACACCGCGTCGATCAGTACGCCAACCACTACAGCATGTCGATTCAGCAGGCGCTCCGGTGGCGCCTGACGACGCAGATCGGGTATGTGGGCAACCAGGGCCATCACATGCTCGACCGCAACAACATCAATCTGATCGATCCAGCCACCGGCCGGCGTCCACTGCCGCAATTCGGGCGCGTCGACATCAAATCGAGCGGATCGAACACGACGTTCCAGGGACTACAGCTCTCGCTGTACCGCCCGTTGAGCGACGGGTTCCTGATGGGCGCCCAGTACATGTGGTCGCACGCGTTCGACATCGGTTCGTTGGGCGGCGGCGAGTCGCAGGAACCGCAGAACGCCGCGTGCCGGAGCTGCGAGTTTGCCAGCACCAATCAGGACATCAGGCATACGCTCACGGTGAACTGGGTCTACCAGCTGCCGGTCGGCGCCAATCGCCGCTACTTGCAAGAAAGAGGAGCGTTGCAGCAGATCTTCGGCGGGTGGCAGTTGTCCGGTCTGATGCAGGCACGAACGGGCCGGCCGCTGACAATCACGGTGAATCGCGGCACTGCCGATCTGCCGGATGGGAACAACCGGAATCAGCGCCCAGACCGCGTGCCGGGCGTCGATCCCTATCCGTCGACGCGCACGCCAAACCAGTGGCTCAACCTGGCGGCGTTCGCTGTCCCCGCGCGCGGCACGTGGGGCAATGCGGGCCGCAATATCCTCAGGGGACCCGGACTGTTTCAAGTCGATCTGGCGCTGCAAAAGCGGTTCACGATCGGTGGCGCTCGGGGCTTCGACTTTCGCTGGGAGGCGTTCAATGTCTTCAACCGGCTCAACCTCGCCAACCCGGGAACCAATATCAGCGCGCCAACGCAGTTCGGACTCATTACCGGGCCGTTGAATAACAACTACGGCACCGGCACCGCGCGCCAGATGCAGTTCATGGTGAGGATGAACTTCTAATCCGTAAACGCGCATCTCACACACGTCCTGGCCGGATATATCGCGCCAGAGTTGCCGCTGGACGTGCGACCGGGCGCCGACGCTGACCCGCTCGCACGAGATGTCCGGCGCTATACTCCGCGCTGGCACCACTCGGACACCGCCGATAGCCACACAGGAGGAGTCATGCGCACGTGGGGTCGCCTCATGCTCGCCACGCTGGTCTTGGCTGCCGCTCAGTCCGCACCTGCGCAAACCATCACCGGAACCATTACCGGCATCGTGAAAGACACCAGCGGCGGCGTGCTGCCGGGCGTGACCGTCACGATGACGCACCTCCAGACGAACCGAGTCGAGACCACCGTGAGCGATGCGGAGGGCCGCTACGCATCGGCGCCGCTGCCGCTGGGCGATTATCGGGTCGAAGCCGCGCTCCAGGGATTCAAGGGCGCTCTGCAATCGGGCGTGACGCTCACCATCAGCGATGTGGCCCGAGTGGATTTCACGCTCGAAGTCGGCGCTCTGTCGGAGACGGTGGAGGTCGTCTCGCATGCGTCTCTGGTCGACACCAACACCTCGGCGATCGGCAAGCTCGTCGACAATCGTCGCATCGCCGAACTGCCGCTCAACACGCGCAACGTCTACGCGCTCATTTTTCTGACGCCAGCCGTTGCTGGTACAATTGGCAACGCCTACGGCGACCTGCGCTACACGATCAACGGCGCTCGCGCCAGGAGCAGCGACACGCTCGTCGACGGGGTCACGGCGACGTTTCCGACCGTCACCGGCGGTGTCGGTATCTCGGTGTTCCCCTCGGTCGATGCCATCCAGGAATTCAAGGTGCTGGGAGCCACGTATCCGGCGGAGTTCGGTCGCAGCCTCGGCAGCATCATGAACGTCGTCTACAAGTCGGGCTCGAACGACTTTCACGGCAGCGCCTACGAGTTCGTGCGCGATTCTTCGTTCGATGCCCGCGACTATTTTCAACGGCGCCGCGGCGAGGCGCTGGGCGACTTCTCGCGCCATCAGTTCGGTGGCGCCGTGGGCGGCCCGCTTCAGAAGGGTCGGATGTTCTATCTGCTGTCGTACGAGGGTCTGCGAGAGAGCGCGTTCCGGTCCACGACGACCACCGTGCCGACCATGCTCGAGCGGCAGGGCGACTTCTCTCAGAGCTTTGCCGCCAACGGTCAGGTGATTCGCATCTTCAACCCGTTCACGACGCGGCCGAACCCGGCCGGGGGCTTCATCCGCGATCCGTTTCCGGACAACAAGGTTCCGCGCGAGCTCTGGGACCCCGTCGCGGTCAACGTGCTCCGCTTCTATCCGCCGCCCAATCAACCCGGCGATCCGGTGACCGGCCGAAACAACTACACGGCGAGCGGCAACGCCGATCTCAACACCAGCAACACCGACCTCCGTGTGGATCGCAACTTTGGCGCCAGCGGCCGGGGCTTCATGCGCTACTCGCATCGCTTCGTCGAGACCGTCCCTCTCCAGGCCTTTGCCAATGAGCTCACCATCGCCGAAGGCCGCGTGATCGAAGAGAACCGCGTGCACAACTTCGTCGCCGAATACAACCACACGCTGAATCGATCGACGCTGCTCACGATGCGGCTTGGATTCGCGAGAACGTTATTCGTGTTCGATAATCAGGGCTTGGGCTTCAAGCCCTCGAGCCTCGGATTCCCCTCGGCGATTGACACGGCGCCCGACCGCCTGATGTTCCCCGCGTTCGGCGCGTCAGGCTATGTGTCGCTCGGAGGAAACGATCACCGCTACAACGCGTTCATGAGCTATCCCCTGCTGGTGAGCCTGACCAAGACGACGTCCCGACACACGCTGAAGAGCGGATTCGATGGGCGAATGATTCGCGTCAATGTCTGGGAGGCACGGGCGGCGGGAACGTTCAACTTCTCGACAGGCTTTACCCAGGGTCCGAATCCCAATACTGCCAGCAGCACGGCCGGTCACAGCATCGCATCGTTGCTCCTCGGGACTGGCACCGCCACCAACACCTTGATTCAGAACTGGAAGAACGTCGCGTCACAGAACTTCTATTTTGCCGGCTACGCCCAGGACGACTGGCGCGTGAACGCGCGGCTGACGCTGAACCTGGGCGTGCGATACGACCTCGAGGCGCCGCGCACTGAGCGTTACGATCGGATGAACTACTTCGATCCCGACGCGCGCTCGCCGCTGGCGGCGCGCGTGCCGCAGTTCCCCGAGCTGCGAGGCGGGCTCGTCTTCGTGGGTGTGGACGGCAACAGCCGCGCGCAGTTCGCCACCGATCGCAACAATGTCTCGCCCCGCGTTGGCGGCGCGTTCCAGCTGAGCGAGAAGACGGTTCTTCGCGCCGGGTACGCGCACGTCTTCGGGCCGTCGTACCAACAGGCCAATGGCACCGTCGGGCCGTTCGGATTCCGGACCGAGAATCTGTGGGTCTCTACGCTCGACGGCATCACGCCGTTTCGGCTCCTCCGCGATCCCTATCCCGACGGGTTCCAGCCGTCGCCGGGTGCGAGCCAGGGTCTGCTGACCGGCGTGGGCTCGACGCTTCAAGCGCCGCTGCGCGATCGCAGCCGGACGCCATGGAATCGTCAGTGGAACGTCACGATCCAGCGCGAGCTCCCGTGGAGCACGTCAGTCGAGATCGCCTACGTCGGGAGCGAGGGTCACGACCTGCAGACCAACACGGAATCCGGGTTGAACCTCAATCAGCTCGATCCGCAGTACCTGTCGCTCGGCTCCGCGCTCAATCAGCTGGTCGCCAATCCGTTCTACGGCATCGTGAACACCGGCGTGCTCGTGGCGCCGCAAGTGAGCCGCGCGCAGCTGTTGCGGCCGTATCCGCAGTTCACCGACATCATCCCGCTGCAGGCGACGGGGGCCACGTCCAGCTATCATTCGCTGCAGCTGAGCATGAGTCGCCGCATGAGCGGCGGCCTGATGGTGGCCGGATCGTACGTGTGGTCCAAGGCGTTTGACGAAGGCGAGAACCACCAGAACAGTTACGACGTTCGAGCCAGCCGTTCGATCGCGACGTTTGATATCCCGCATCGGTTGGTGCTGAGCGCACTCTACGAGCTGCCATTCGGCCGCGGCCGCCACATTGGCTCGTCGGCTCCAGCCCTGCTCGACGCCATCGCCGGCGGCTGGCAGATCAACGCCATCATCACCGCCCAGAGCGGGACACCCTTGACGCTGACGGCCACTAACACCGCCGGACTGTTCAACCCGGTGACGCGCGCGAACTGGGATGGACGCGATCCACGCCTCGACGCGCCGCGCGAGGAGCGTCTCCAGCGTTGGTTTGACACCAGCGTGTTCAGTCAGCCGCAGGCCTTTGCCTTTGGGAATGCGGGGACGACGCTCGCGCTGCTGCGAGCCGACAGCGTGCGGAACGTCGATCTGTCGTTCTTCAAGCACTTTGCGCTGTCCGGGCGCCTGCGCTTGCAGGCGCGGATCGAGGCGTTCAACGCGCTCAATCGCGTGCAGTTCAGCTCACCGAACCTCAGCGTGACGTCGAACTCATTCGGCGTGGTCACGTCGCAGGCCAACACGCCACGCCAGCTGCAGTTTGGCGCGAAGCTGTTGTGGTGAGCTGGATCAGGGGTTAGGGAAGAGGGATTTCAGTGAGTCTCGCGCCCGGCACGCGACTCGGCTCCTACGAGATCCGCGCGTCGCTCGGCGCTGGCGGTATGGGCGAGGTGTATCGTGCCCACGATACCAAGCTCGGGCGCGACGTCGCGCTCAAGATCCTGCCCGACGCGTTTGCCAGCGATCCGGATCGCTTGATGCGCTTCGAGCGCGAGGCGCGGACGCTGGCGACGCTCAACCACCCGCACATCGCGCAGGTCTTCGGGCTCGAAGAGAGCGGATCCACGCGGGCAATCGCCATGGAGCTGGTGGAGGGTGACGACCTCAGCGCCCGAATCGCTCGTGGACGAATCCCCGTCGACGAAGCGCTCCCCTTCGCGCAGCAGATCGGCGACGCGCTCGCGGCTGCGCACGACCTCGGGGTCATCCACCGCGATCTCAAGCCCGCGAATATCAAGGTGCGCGCCGATGGCACCGTGAAAGTGCTGGATTTTGGACTGGCGAAGGCGCCGACAGGTTCTGCCGGTTCTGCTGGTTCTGCAGGTTCGGCAGAGAGTTCGCCCACCATCACCTCGCCGATGCTCACGGCGCAGGGAATCATCCTGGGGA
>JBOGIV010000147.1:0-6507 GCA_050747925.1 Vicinamibacterales bacterium | reverse complement strand
ACACCAGGTCACCAGTGGGCCAAGCGACAGGATGACACCCCAGCGACGAGTGGCGGTGACTCGACTTCTATTCCCCGTCGTGAGCGTGATTGGACTTATGACGACTCTGGCCAGTGAAGCCAGTTCTGTTGAGGACATCATCAAGAGTGTTACCTTCCGATCTTGGTCTACACCAAGCAAGTCCGCATATCCCCACTATGTGGCACTGGCACCAGACGGCTCGGTGTGGTACACCGCATCCAAGGCTAACAGGGTGGGCCGCCTGGATCCAAGGAGCGGTGCGATTCACGAATACCCTTTGACCACGACAGATTGCGAACCACTAGGTATCGCCATCGACAAGAGAGGTGATGTGTGGTACGCAGGGAGTTCTGCCGGACTCATCGGTAGATTAGTTCCTAGGACACGCAAGTTGACCGAGTACAAGATGCCTGACCCGAATGCCGTGGATCCACACGCTTTGGTGTTCGATGCCCGCGGGATTCTCTGGTTTACAGTGGAGGTTGGTAACTTCGTCGGGATGCTCGATCCGAAGAAAGGCCACATCACACTGGTTCCGCTGCCAATGGCTGAGTCGCGGCCTCGCGACATTAAGGTTGATTCGAAGGGGACACCATTCTTCACGGAATTCAACACGAATAAGATCGGCAGCATTGATCCGGCGACAATGAGAATCACTGAATACTTGCTGCCTGCTAGCGATGCCCGGCCCATTAGCCTGGCCATCGCAGAGGACGGGTTCATATACTACACGGATTACTTCACTGGCCTTCTCGGCCGTTTTGAGCCAAGGAGCGGTCGGTTCGACGAATGGCTATCGCCCAGCGGCAGGCAGAGCAAACCGTACGCGATCGCGGCTGACGCTCACGGGGCGGTGTGGTACGCCGAACTCGGGAAGGCCCCCCAAAATGTTCTAGTCAGGTTTGATCCTAAGGCACTCACGATGACGACATGGACGGTTCCCGACAGTAGTGGGACGATAAGTCACATGGTTGCTCGACGAAACGACGAATTATGGTTTGCGGATAGCGATGTCGGGAATATAGTCCGCGCACGTGTTGTCCGTTCAGTGCGTGATCAAAGATAGCCGTTATCGCGCTCGCCGACTGGCACATTGATGAGTTCCTACTGCCATAGCGACGGTCCACTTTCACATGCAAAAGCCCTACTGCGTAACCCTTGCGCACCCGTTCAGTGCGGTCGGCGCAGAGTGCGCTGCTTTACCGGATCTGAAGGCGGAATCTCCCGCCTCAAGAGGAGTTGCCACATGAATTGACGTAAGCGGGACGGCAAACTGTGCAGTTGGTGATCAGTGCCTGGTGACAGTCAGTCGAGCCACCTGCGGTACGAAGACTCTCGAAAGGAGAGTCGACGCGGCTCAGATCATCCCCAAGGCAGTTAAACCGGTGTGTGTTTGCGCCGTCAAGTCCGGGATGGCATCGGGATCTCCAGAATCATCTACACCCGAATATGGCGAGGCGTCAGCTCTGCCCTAATCTTAACTTCGGTCTTGTGAGGCTCGATAGGCGAAGACGAGTTCGCCACGCGGCCTCAAATGATGTCGGAATGAAACTGCAACTGAACTGAAACTCTGCACTTGAACTGTCAACGTTGAACTCTTCAACTTTCGACTTTCAGACGAATCACTCCGGATCCGCTGGCTCGATGCGCAACAACGCCCCGTCGACATCCTCGTTGCCGGCCATGCGCATCTCGGTCAACACGTAGAGGAACCCATCGGGTCCCCGGCGCATATCGCGAAAGCGGACCCCAAGCTCGTTCAATATCGAGATGGGTCGGCCGGCGAATCTGGTTGGCCGTGTTGACCAGAGGCCGGTCGCAATCGGAACCACGCGGAGGCGTAGCCGGCTCTCGGTCTGGACCACCACGGGCTTGAGCGGCGGGCCGGCCACGGAGTCGCCGCGGACGACTGGGCATTCGACGCCCGCTGCGCACGACCCGCAAGCATCGCGGGCACGAGCACGACCGCCAGCACCGATGCGGAGAGTAGACGCCGGTTCATCGACCCTCCTGACAAGACTGACGCAGATGAGGTCGCGGACTCCCAGACGCAGCATGCCCTGAGCGCGCCGAGAATCGCGCGTATTGTATCCGCGCCGGGACCAATGGCCTTTCTTGCTTCTTGCTTCTGTCTTCTTTCTTCGTCAAGTACTATCGACGTATGGTCACTCTGCTCATGCTGATTCTGTTGCAGACCCCGGCCGCCCCCCAGCCAACACTGACGCAGCCTGCGCCAAAGATCGGAGCTCCCCAGACGCCGGCACCCGCGCCTCAGCGACCGCGACCGGCGGCGCCCTCTTCGACGACAACCACGCTGGCCGTGACGGTGACCGACGGCTCAGGCGCGCCGATTCAAGGCGTGACCGTGTCGGCGGTCGGTCCGGTGGAGCGCGAAGCCAAGACCTTGGGCGACGGAACCATCAGGGTAACGGGCCTGCGCGCGGGAACGTACCGCGTGCGGTTTTCGCGCGACGGGTTTTACACATTTGAAAAAGAGATCAGCTGGCGTGCGGGGCAACCTGCACCGGAGGCGATGGTGACGCTGAATGCCGCGCCGCCTCCACCGGCGCCTCCTCCGCCGCCTGCGCCAAAGCCGGTCGAGCCAGCGGCGCCCAAACTGCCTCCGCCCGGCATGCCGAAGTCGTTGCAGTTGACCGACTACATCGAGAAGAACTTCATCACCGCACGCGAGCCGCAGAAGGAGAACATGGTCGGCTGCAGCGGCATGGGACAAGCCGTGTTGTGGCAAGTGCGCGAGCCATGGGAAGGTCGCCAGCACGAGTCAGCCGACGCGATGATCTACGTGATCGGCGGTGAGGGATCGCTCAAGCTGCCCTCGAACGACATCGTCATGACGGCCGGGAGCTTCGCCGTCGTTCCACGCGGCACGCGCTACGGGTTCACCCGTCGAGGCCGCAATCCATTGATCGTGCTCGCGGTGCTCTCGGGCGCGCCCTGCGCAGCAAATTAGCGCTGATTAGAGATCGACAAACCTAAAGGTTTGTCGCCACCTGTGGTGAGGTTTGTCGCGCGCTGTGGTGAGGTTTGTCGCCACGCTGTGGTGAGGTTTGTCGCCGCGCTGTGGTAACTAGAGACTCAGGTGGCGACAGACCTTCAGGTCGGTCGAACCAGACTCAGGTGGTGACAGACCTTCAGGTCTGTCGAAACAACAGGGTAGCTGGGATAATCTGTTCGTCTGCAATCCATGTCAGACGAGCATACGAGCGCCCCCACAGCGCCCACGGATTTCATTCGCGAGATCGTCGCCACTGACGTCGCCTCCGGCGCGTATGGGGGACGCGTGGTGACGCGATTTCCGCCGGAGCCCAACGGCTATCTCCACATCGGGCACGCCAAGGCGATCTGCCTCGACTTCGGCGTCGCCGAGGAATTCGGCGGACGCTGCAACCTGCGATTCGACGATACCAATCCCGTCAAGGAGGATGTCGAGTACGTCGACTCGATCAGGGAAGACGTGCGCTGGTTGGGCTTCGACTGGGACGATCGCGAGTACTACGCGTCGGACTACTACGAGCAGCTCTATCACTTTGCGGAGCGGCTGATCGACAAGGGGATGGCGTACGTCGACTCGTTGTCGGCCGATGAGATCCGCGAGCACCGCGGCACGCTGACTGAACCAGGCGTCGATTCCCCGTATCGTGGGCGGAGCGTCACGGAGAATCACGACCTGTTCCGGCGCATGCGCGCCGGCGAGTTCCCGGATGGCGAGCACGTGCTGCGCGCCAAGATCGACATGCGGTCGCCCAACATCAACATGCGCGACCCGGTGCTCTATCGCATTCGCCATGCCGAACACCACCGCACCGGCCGGACGTGGTGCATCTATCCGATGTACGACTACGCGCACCCTCTGTCGGACTCGATCGAAGGGATCACGCATTCGCTGTGCACGCTCGAGTACGAAGCGCATCGGCCGCTCTACGACTGGTGCATCGCCAGCGTCGGAGGTCTGTTTCCTTCGCGCCAGATCGAGTTTGCCCGCCTCAACCTCACCTACACCGTGATGAGCAAGCGCAAGCTGCTGCAACTGGTTGCGCAGAAGCACGTGTCGGGATGGGACGACCCGCGCATGCCCACCATCTCCGGGTTGCGACGACGTGGGTACACCGCCGAATCGATCCGCGATTTCTGCACGCGCGTCGGCGTGGCCAAGAAAGAAAACATGATCGACGTCGGGTTGCTCGAGCACTGCGTCCGCGAGGATCTGAATCGCCGCGCGCCTCGCGCCATGGCCGTGCTCCGCCCGCTGAAGCTGGTGCTCACAAACTATCCGGAGGACCACACCGAAGAGATGGACGTCGTCAACAATCCCGAAGACGCGTCGGCCGGAAGACGACGGGTCCCGTTTGCACGCGAGCTCTACATCGAGCGCGACGACTTCATGGAGAACCCGCCGAAGAAATTCTTCCGGCTCTCGCCGGGACGCGAAGTGCGCTTGCGGAATGCCTATCTCGTGACCTGCACCGACGTGATCAAGGACGCCACTGGTGAGATCGTCGGGCTGCGCGGCACCTACGACCCCACCACACGCGGAGGCGACGCGCCCGATGGCCGAAAGGTGAAGGCCACCCTGCACTGGGTCTCCGCTGGTGACGCCGTGGACGCAGAAGTTCGACTCTACGATCGGCTCTTCACCGATGAGGATCCGGAAGGCGCGTCAGCAAAGGCGCGCACCGACCTCACCAGCTTCATCAATCCCGGATCGCTCGAGACCCTCTCGGGCTGCAAGGTCGAACCGATGCTCGGACGCACGACCGCCGGCACGCGGTATCAGTTCGAGCGGCTCGGTTATTTCTGCACGGACCCCGACACCTCACCAGGTCGCCCCGTCTTCAACCGCACGGTGTCGCTGAAGGACAGTTGGGCGAAAGCGCAGAAAGCCGGGTAGCGATCGCGCCTTCCCTCGCGCGCACGCTATCCCTTCGGGATCTGGTCGTCTACGGTCTCCTTTTCATTGGCCCTCTCGCGCCGGTCGGCATCTTCGGCGTGCTCGACGCGCGAACCGATGGCGCCGTCGCCACGGTTTACGTGCTCGCAACGATCGCGATGTCGTTCACCGCGTGGTCGTATGCGGAGATGTCGAGGGTCGTGCCGCGCGCGGGCTCGATCTTCGCGTATGCCAGCGAGGCGTTAGGCCATCGCGTGGGCTTCATCGCCGGATGGATGGCGATGCTCGACTATCTCCTGATCCCGTCGGTCGCGTATCTCTTCTCGGGCATCGCGCTCCACACCCTCGTGCCGACGATTCCGGTGTGGGCCTTTACCGTGACCGCGTTTGCGATCACGACGCTCCTGAATGCTGGCGGAGTCGCGGTCGCCGCCCGGGCGGGCCTGGTGATCGTCGTGGCCGAGATCGGCGTACTGCTGATCTTTCTCGTCTATGCCGGCATCGCGCTCGGCGAACACGGCGCGGCGAGAGGAGCATGGACGCCGTTCACCGCGGTTGACGGCTTCACGATGGCGAGTGTCGTTGGCGCCGTGTCGATCGCGGTGCTGTCGTTTCTGGGATTCGACGCCATCGCCTCGTTCGCAGAAGAGACGGCGGGAGATTCGCGCGTGGTAGGACGGGCGATCGTAATCTGCCTGGCGACCGCCGGAGTGCTCTTCGTGGCACAGACCTATCTGGCTGCTGTCCTGAATCCGACGCTACCTGGGGAGTTGGCTGAACATCCAGAGCGCCAGGGCGCCGCGTTCTACGACTTCACGCGATCCGCGGTCGGCGCCTGGATGGCGACCCTCCTGGCGATCACGAAAGCGATCGGTCCGGCGTTTGCGGCGATGACGGCCCAAGCCGCCGCGGCGCGCCTGCTCTTCGGCATGGCCCGCGAAGGCCGGCTTCCCCGTGCGCTCGCGCGCATCGATCCTCGACGAAGTGTCCCACTCGTCGCGCTCCTTGCCGCTGGCGCGTTGACCGTGATCGTGGCCATCTGGGCCGCACAAAGAAGCGACGGCCTCGACGTGCTCGTCTCAATCGTCGATCTCGGAGCGCTCGCCGCCTTCACGCTGCTCCACGCCTCGGTCGTCGGATACTTCGTCTGGCAGCGAAAAGCCAGGACGCGCTCGCTTCACATCGTCGTGCCCGTCCTCGGCGCCATCGTCACCGTGTGGGTCATCGCCGAGGCCAGCTCGCTGGCCAAGACTGTAGCAGCAGTCTGGCTCGTCGCCGGCCTCCTTGTGAGTGCGTTTACCAGACCATCGGCTCGTTGACGCTGTCGCACCTCCGCACCCTGCATTCCTGCACCTCCGCACCATTGCACCTCGGCACCGCTGCACCCCTGCACCTCCGTACCGGAGTTATCCTTGCCCCATGAGCGTCATCAATCTCAGGGTCAATGGTCGAGCTCAGACCGTCGACGTCGATCCGGCGACCCCCCTGCTCTATGTGCTCAGCGACGACCTCAAGCTGCGCGGACCCAAATTCGGCTGCGGGTTGGGACAGTGCGGCGCCTGCACGGTGATCGCAGG
>JBOGIV010000146.1:0-2113 GCA_050747925.1 Vicinamibacterales bacterium | reverse complement strand
GACTCGAACGGTGAGGTCGGAAGACTCGACTTGCGATCGTCGCGCGAATCGTCCTGCTTCGCCGGACTCGACGACTGGGATGGAAATGGGACGAGTGCCACGGACAGTTACGAGCGTGAGGCCGTTTGATCCTGGTTGTGGTCCGATTCGTCGCGGGCGACCGTCTGCTCAGGCTCGGCGGGCTTCGGCCGGGCCTGCGCCTCTTTTTCCTTCTCTTCCTCGATCTTGATTTCCTGCTCCAGCGTGTTCTGGAGATCCTGCGAGGCCTTCTTGAATTCGTTCAAACTGCGGCCCAGCGACTTGCCGAGCTCGGGGAGCTTGCGCGGGCCGAAGATGATGAGCGCGATGACCAGGATGATGATCAGCTCGGGCATGCCGATAGAACCAAACATATGCGTACTCCTTGCCCTGCAAACGGCCCCAACCCCCGCGCGACCGTCCAGTGGGTCAGTATACCCTCAATCCTTGCGGCTCCCCGGAGAGTCAGTTAGCATCAACCATATGCGCATGAGATCCATCCTGGCGGCGTCGGTCGCCATCCTCGTCTCGGCCCTCGTCGGGGGGATATTTGGCAGCGCCGCGCTGGCGACTGAAGACAAGATCCCAGCGCACTACCGCACGTTTACGACGGCGCTGAGCGCCATCCAGAGCCAGTACGCGCAACCGGTCGAATCAGATCGCCTGGTCTACGGCGCCATCAACGGCATGCTGCAGACGCTCGACCCACACTCGAACTTCATGGATCCCAGGGTGTACGCGCAAATGCGCGAGCGCCAGGAAGGGCGCTACTACGGGCTCGGGCTCACGATTCAGTCGCTCGACGGCGACATTACCGCCGGTCGCGTCTTCGAGGGCTCGCCGGCCTTCTCCAACGGCATTCGCCGTGGGGACGTCATCGCGGTCGTCGAGGGCGTGAACACCAAGGGCTGGACCACCGAGGCCACGGTCAACAAGCTCAAGGGGCCAAAGGGCACGTTCGTCAATATCGGAATCCGGCGGAAGGGTTTCGAGCGGGTGCTCGAGATGCGAGTGATGCGCGATCAGGTCAGCATCCCGACCATGTCGGCGTCGTTCATGGTTGACCCGCAGACGGGGTACATCGGCGTCATCGACTTTGCCGAGCACACCGACGAAGACCTGAGCCACGCCCTCGAGGCGCTGAAGAAGAAAGGGATGAAGCGTCTGGTTCTGGACCTGCGAGGGAATCCTGGCGGGCAGCTCGACCAGGCGATCCGGATGGCCAATCACTTCGTGGCCAAGGGCTCGATGGTCGTCTACACGCGCGGTCGTGTGCCGAATTCCGATCAGGACTATCGCGCCAGCGACACACCGGATTTTCCAGGCGGCCCGATGGTCGTGCTGGTCAATCGCAACAGCGCGAGCGCGTCGGAGATCGTCTCCGGCGCGCTGCAGGATCACGACCGCGCCCTCGTTGTCGGCGAGACCACGTTCGGCAAGGCCCTGGTGCAGTCGGTCTATCGAGTCAGCGGCGGTGCGGGATTGGCGTTGACGACCGCGCGCTACTACACGCCGAGCGGCCGGCTCATTCAGCGCCCATGGGACGGGACGTTCGACGAATACCTCACCTACACACTGCGGGATCAGAGTGAGCGTGCGCACACGCCCGACCAGTTGAAATACACCCAGGCGGGCCGAAAGGTCTTCTCTGGCGGCGGCATCGAGCCTGACGATCGATTCGACGGTCCCGTCGAAGGATTCAATCCGACGCGCTTCGGGCGCTCGCTGGTGGGCAGACAACTGTTCGCGGCGTACGCCGAGCAGTTCAGCGCCGCCGGTGACACACGGATCGGTCAGCAGGGTCCATCTCGCAAGATCGTCAAGAGAGACTTCGCCGTGGATGATGCGCTGCTGGCCGACCTCAAGGCGTTCGTCGCGGGCCGCAACGTGAAGATGGACGAGGAGAGCTGGGCCAAGGACATCGAGTTCATACGGGCGATGGTCCGGTACCAGATCGACGAAGCGGTCTTCGATGTGGCCACCGCGCGACAGCGTCTGATTACCGTCGATCCGCAGGCGCGCTTTGCGATCTCGCGCCTCCCGGATGCTGAACGGTTGCTCGACCTTCCAAAGTCGAAGACGGCCAAAGTAGGGC
>JBOGIV010000145.1:0-24562 GCA_050747925.1 Vicinamibacterales bacterium | reverse complement strand
AAGTCGCTCATCGGCGGATAGACGTGCGCATCGGACCCGGAGACGTCCAGGCCGCGATGCTTCAGCAGCGCCGCGAGCGTCGCCATCGCAGTGCCGCAGACGCCGATCAGATGGACTCGCTTCATCCAGGTTCAATAGGCGACCCTAAAGGGTCGCCTCTACATCTCGTCGTCCGCTCAGACGACCCTAAGGGGTCCCAGGTCCTCTTGTAGAGGCAACCCTTTAGGGTTGCCTGTATGGCGCAGCCTCACGCAACTGCGGCCTCAGTCACGATCAGAAGCGGCCTGGCATTCCCGACCACTCGCACGCGGACGCCAAGCGGCAACGTCCATGACGCGCCGGCGGTGTGCCCTGACGGAAAGCCAAACAGCACGGGCCCGCGAAAGTCATCGGTGAAGTCGTGAAGCACGTCGCATATCGGCAGCTCGCCGCCCGGCTCGTCACAGCCCGGGAACTCGCCGAAGACAATCGCGCTGAGGCGCTGGAGCGTGCCCGCCTGTTCCAACTGGGTCAGCAGTCGATGGATGCGGTAGGGACGCTCATTGACGTCTTCGAGAAACATCACCGCGCCCGGCGGGACTTTCAGCGCCCAGGGCGTGCCCAGCAGCGACGCGATCTGCGACAGCGTGCCGCCGATGAGAACACCAGAAGCCTCGCCGTCATGAAGGCTCTCCAGTTGCGCCGGACACAGCTCCCCGGCGGGTCCGGCCGCCATCAACACACGCCGGAACGACGCCTCATCGTACCCTTCGGGCCCCTTCGCCAGCCGTCGGTCGACCATTGGGCCGTGGATGGCTGTCAGGCCGTTATTCAAGTAGAAACTCAAAACCGCCGTGATGTCGCTGTAGCCGATCAACGCCTTTCGTGTGTCTCGCAAGAGCGTTGCGTCGAGCAGCGGCAGAACGTGCGCGCTTCCGTACCCTCCCCTGACGGCGACGAGGGCCGCTATGGATGAATCGGCCCACGCGTCGTTGATGGCTTTCGCTCGCGTCTCTGCCGATCCGGCAACGAATCGGTCCTTCGCGAAGACCGACTCGTCATAGACCGCATCAAACCCGAGTCGGGCCAACTCGGCGACACCGGCGTCGAACTGGTCTCGCGGAAAGGAGCTGGCGGGAGCGACGAGCGCGACGCGATCGCCGGGGCTTAACAGCCGCAGCGGAATCACAGAAACGCCGCCATCTCGGCTGCGACGATCTGATGCTCCTCGCGACCCAACAGGCTCCTGAGCTGATGAATCCTCGCCGATGGAGCCGGCCGATCTCCGACGAGGAATCGTTCCTTCGCCCGCCTCAAGCGCGCAAAGGCGTCGTCCGCACGACTTGGAGGAATCGCACCCGACTCAACCGCCCTGACGAGGGCTTCGAGCGTTGGTCCCTGCACATCGATGTCGCCGCTGCAGATGAGAATGCCATCGCAACCCGCGCGAATGGCCTCGATCGCAGCCTCGGGCAGGGGAAAGCGCGCGCTCACCGCTTTCATCTCGAGGTCGTCGCTCAAGATCACGCCCTCAAAGCCCAGCTCCTGGCGAAGCATCTGCTGCACAACCACGGGCGACAACGTGGCTGGCCGTGTTTCGTCCAACGACGGAATGAGAACGTGGGCGGTCATGATAAACGCCACACGTTCCGCGATCGCCGCTCGGAACGGCTCGAGCTCGACCGCGCGAAGCCTGTCTGGCGGGTGCTCAACCACGGGCAGATCGTGGTGCGAGTCGGTGCTCGTGTCGCCGTGTCCTGGGAAGTGTTTGCCGCAGGCTGCCAGACCCGCCCCCTGCAGCGATCGAATGATCACGCGTCCGAGCCGCGCCACATCCTCGGCCCGCTCGGCCAGCGCCCGGTCACCAATCACGGGATTCTTGGGGTTGGTGTGAACGTCCAACACTGGCGCGTAGTCGAGCGTGATGCCCGTCGCTAGGAGCTCGCTCGCCAGCGCCTTGGCAAAGCGCTCCGCGAGCGTCTCGGATCCGGCGCGTCCCAAGGTCGCCATCGGCGGCCACCGAGTGAACGGCTCTTTGAGCCTCGCCACTCGACCGCCCTCTTGATCGACGCTCACCCAGGCCGGCGATGTGCGGCCCAGCGCCTCGCACTCCACCGACAGCTCGGCGACTTGCTCTGGAGCCTCGATGTTGCGGCCAAAGAGGATGACGCCGCCGAGATCGAACTCGCGAGCGAGGGATCGAAACTCCTGTGGAACGGTCTTGCCAGGCATGCTGCCGATCAGGAGCTGGCCGATGTCGCGGCGACTTGCCAAAGGCATAGTGACAGCGAGAATTATAATTGCGTCGTGCGAATCTCGGCGTCGGCCCCCACACGTATCGACTTGGCGGGGGGCACGATCGATATCTGGCCCCTCTACCTCTTTCATCCTGGCGCGCAAACGTTGAATGTGGCGATCAGCCTGCGCGCGCACGCGTCGATCGAGCGGCGGCCTGACGAGCGCATCGAGCTCGTCTCAGAGGACACCGATCGCCTCGTGAACCTCTCCACCGCACAACTTCGCGTCGATGAAACGCTGCCGCTTCTGGGCCATCTTGTGGATCGCTTCGGCGCGCACGGGCTCAGGCTGACGACGCGGTCCGAGTCGCCGGCCGGAGCGGGCATCGCGGGCTCGTCGGCCTTGAACGTCGCTGTCTGCGGCGCCTTGGCGCGGTACGTCGAGTCGGACCTGACGCCAGAGGCCCTGCTGCAGATCGCTCAGGATGTCGAAGCTCAGGTCATTCGCGTCCCGACCGGCCTTCAAGACTATCGACCGGCGATGTACGGGGGGATCGCCGCGATCGAGCTTCACGCCGGCGGTCCTCGGCGCGTGGCGCTGCCAGTCGATGCGGCGGAGCTCGAACAGCGCATCGTCCTGTGTTTCACCGGCGAACCGAGGAATTCGGGAACGAACAACTGGGAGATTACGAAACGTCACATCGACGGCGATCGGCACATCTTCGACTGCTTCGAGCGCATTCGTGACACGGCGGCGGCGATGCGAGTGGCGCTGAACCGCGGCGATTGGTCAGCCACTGCCGCGTGCCTGGCTGAGGAATGGGCGAACCGGAAACGGTTGGCGCCCGGAGTGACCACACCGGCAATCGATGGCCTGATCGAGAGAGCACTCGCTGCCGGAGCGCAAGCCGCGAAAGTCTGCGGTGCAGGTGGCGGCGGCTGCCTCCTCTGCCTGACGCCGCCCGACAAGCGTGCCGCGGTCCGCGATGCCCTGGCCGAGCGAGGGGCGCGGTGCCTGGACTTCACGGTCGAACGCGACGGACTGAAGGTCGAGGAGGAATGAGTCCCACCCTTCCTGCGCCGCTCGACAACGTCGCGGTCGCGCGCGTGCTTTCGGAGATCGCCGATCTCCTCGAGCTCAAGGGTGAGAATCCGTTCAAGATTCGTGCGTATCGCACAGCGGCAGACGTCGTGGGCCACGCGGCGGAGCCCGTCGCCGGGATGGACCTTGCCGCGCTTCGAGCGTGGTCCGGAATTGGCAAGGACCTCGCCGTGCGCATTCAGGACATCGTCACGACCGGCGATTGCCAGGTGCGGCGGGATCTCCTTCAGGAGTTTCCTCCGACGCTGCTCGAGGTGCTTCGTCTGCAGGGCGTCGGCCCCAAGACCGTCGCTCTTCTGTATCGCGGCTTGCAGGTGAAGAGCCTCGACGATCTTGCGGCGGCGGCGAAGGCTGGCCGCGTGCGCGGCATCAAAGGCATGGGCGCGAAGAAAGAGGAGCTGATCCTTCGCGCGATTGAGGAGCGGCAACGACACGCCGGCAGACATCTGCTGGCCGACACGACGGGTGTGGCAGAAGCGCTCGTCTCCTGGCTGCGAGAGCAGTTTCCAGCGGTCGAGTTCGTGCCGGTTGGCAGTCTGCGGCGTGGGGTTGAAACCAACGGGGACCTCGACATCCTCGCTGTCGGCGGGGACGCCTCAGTGATGGCCGTCTTCACGCGCTGCCCGCTCGCTGAACGAATCCTGGGACACGGAGAGACCAAGTCGAGCCTGCTTTTGCGCGGCGGCTACCAGGTCGATCTCCGTTTGGTGGCTCCCCATCAAAAGGGCGCGGCGTTACAGTACTTCACGGGCTCGAAGCCCCACAATATCGTTCTCCGCGATCGTGCCCTCGTACGCGGATGGAGACTCAATGAGTACGGGCTGTTCAATGCCGCGGACAATCAACACATCGCCGGAGAAACCGAGGATGGGATCTACGAGGCCCTCGGTATGGCGTGCGTCCCGCCGGAGCTTCGCGAGAATCGAGGAGAAATCGAAGCCGCCCTTGAGCGCAAGCTGCCTGTGCTCATTGAGCGGCGGCTGCTGCGCGGCGATCTCCACATGCACACGACCGAGTCGGACGGCCGGGACGACCTGGCCACAATGGTCCAGGCGGCGCGCGAGCGTGGGCTCGAGTACATCGCCATCACCGACCACTCCAAGTCGCTCGCTATGGCCAACGGCCTCGATGAAACTCGCGCGATGCGGCACGCCGCCCGCGTCCGGGCGCTCTCATCCAAAGACCTGACGGTGCTTGCCGGAATCGAATGCGACATTCTGGCTGACGGACGGCTCGACCTCGCCGACGACTGCCTGGCCGCGCTCGACATCGTCGTCGCCTCCCTGCACTCCGCTCTACAGCAGGAAGAGGCCGAGATGACCGCGCGCGTCATCCGGGCCATCGAGCATCCTTCCGTGGACATTATCGGCCACCTTACCGGGCGCAGGCTGCTTCGACGCGAAGGCGCTCGCGTGCAGATCCAGAAGGTCGTCGATGCGGCAGCCGCCAATCACGTCGCGCTCGAGATCAACTCCCAACCGCATCGACTCGATCTCTCCGACAGCTACGCGCGCCTGGCCCGCGATCGTGGCGTGAAGCTCGTGATCGACTCCGACGCTCATGAGGCGGCTGAGCTCGACTTCACGCGATGGGGTGTCATCACGGCTCGACGCGCGTGGGTCGGCCCAGACGATGTCCTGAACACCCAGCCGATCGCCGCGTTTCGCCAGTCGCTTCGCCGGTCCCGATGATCGTCAGACCGAGACTTCAACCGCGCCTCGCGGCAGGCGTCGAGCGGTTCGGATGAGAATCACTCCGGCACCAGCAATGGCGAGAGGCGGTAGCGCGAGAGGCAGTTGATCCTTCGAGTTCGGTGCCCAGAACCAATCGCCGCCGTAGTAGCGGCTCAAGTACTTGAATTGCGGGATCTGGAGCGCTGCAGTCGGCGTCACCTTCAGCAGGTCAGCCGTATCTTCGATCTGCTCCATTTGCGGCTCGGTCAGCGCGAGCGGCATCGACAGCGCGAACGAGATTGCGCCCGTGTACAGCAGCGATTTCCACCAGAGTGGCGATCGGTCGTCCCGGCAGACTTCCGCAAGGCCCAGTGGCACGGCCGCCATCATCGGCAACATCAATCGCGCGCCCATTGCGTATCCACCCCACCACATGTAATAGCTGCTATTGATCAGCAGCGCCGAAGCGAAGGCCCAGAGTCCCATCCATCCGAACGTCCGGCGAATGCCCGAGCTCTTGGCGGCCATCGCACAGCCAGCCAACGCGATCACGATCCACGGCGACCAGAACAGCACGCCGCGATACGGATGCAACGTCAGAAACCACAGAGGCCCCAAGCGTGGCCTGGTGATGCCCATGACACCGTGCGACATTCCTTCCCTGAAGAGCGGCTCGACCTCATACTGATACGGCAGGCTGAGCGCACCGAAAATCGAGTACGTGTAGGCGCCAAACACCGCCAAGGGCACAGCCCCGGCGAGCACCGACGACGCAATCAGGATGGCCACGCGATCGGGCCGCTCGCACCGGATCTTGAGCAGCAATGCCGTCGCAATCGCGATGACCACGATGGGTGCGAAGAGAAAATCAGCGATCACCGCAAAGCCGCAGAAGAATCCGATTGCCGCCACTCGAATCGTTCGCATGCCTCCCGGCCGTTCGCGGCACAGGAGGTAGGTCGCCGCCAGGCAGCACGCAGTGCCCAGCGAGTACGGCATGGCAAGGGTCGAGTACCCGAACCACATCGAGCCAAAGAATGCGATGGCAACGGCCACGAGCGCTCGCCTGGGCGCCGCTCCCGCTCGCACCATCAGCCACCAGAGAAGGACCAGGGAGATGGCGGCTGGAATCGATGCGCTCACGATTCTGAGTACATAGATCTTGGGTACGAGTCCCCACTCGAACCCGAACACGCGTGCGACCAGCTGCATGGCTGCATAGACGGGCACGCAAACCAGGCTGACGCCAATCGCCTTGTCGCTATAAATGCGACCGCCGAACGCCGCCTTGTCACCGCTCGGGAGAATGCCATCGTCACTCAAGTAGTCGTCAACGGCGAAGGTGCCACGATCGACGATCGCAAACACCAGCGCCATTCGCGAATTGACGTTCCAGCTCGTCGACATCGAGTGCACGGCGCACATGACGATCAGGGCCGAGGCAAACAGGCCGGTCGCTGCCACTCGGTAATCCTTGGATGTGAGCACGCGGGAAAGAGGAACCACGGGACCGGCCATCGATGCCCAGGATCGTAGCTCAGTCAGCTCAGAGGCTCGTATGCGCCACGATGCTACAATTTGGCGCCGTGTTGCTGTCTGTGATCGTCCGGACGATGGGCCGCAATCCTGTGACGCCGGTATCCCCACTCCGGAAACGACCGGCCGAGTGCTCCGCTACGAATGGCGCGCTCGCGTGTTGGGTGCTCAGGGACAGATTCGCCGCGAGATCACGCTCGCCGGCGATTTTCTGCCGATGGCCCATCACCTCATGACGCACACAGCGGGCACCGTGTGATTCCAGACGACGTGTTCGGCGAAATCAAACGGTTGTACTACGCGGCTACTCGCGCTACGATTCAGAGCGATCTCGATCGCGCGATTGAGTTGCTCAAGAAGTTGCCGAGCGACGACGAGCGACAGCGCGTGGCGGTCTACATGGATGGGCTCTCGCAAATGCGCTCGGAGTGGTCTACGAGGAGTGACTCTGGATTACTTTCCTCCGGGCGGCGATTCTCAAAGGCTCGGGAACGTTCCGATCGAGCGACAGGCTCCGCACGTCGCGGTCGATGAGCCGATGGATCAGGGTCAGCGATAGCGGCACGGGGGTCTTGGGGTTCTTCACCAGCGACGCGAGGATGCTGTAGTTCTTCATCCACCCTCGCGTCTGACCGATCGCTCGCAGAAGATCGCTCGAGATGTTCGTCATCTTGGAGAATATCTCGACCTCCTGATCGGTGACTCTGGGGCAGCTCAATACCGCGAAGCCGACGACGCGGTTGGGATCGCGGATCAAAAGCGCGCGCATTTCACGCGTGCCCTTCATCGCCGCGCGAATCTTCTGTGGCACGTTCATCCTGGAGATGCGGGTCGCGACGCTCTCGGCATTCTGGTCCTCCGTGCCGTCAACCGGCGACTGGTCGGTGTCCAGAATGGGTGCATCTTCATCAGCAGCAGGGACCGCGGCTGGCTCGATGCCGCGGCCCACAAAGAACTCGCGGAGGTCGTCCGGCGTGTCCGCGCGAGCGATGAATCCTGCGACGAGAGGGCGAGGCAGGACCTGGAGCGTGGCTTCAGCGACGGCGCGGATCTCCACGTCGGTGTCGCTGGTGAGCAGCATCAAGAGGAGAAGCTGTTCGAGGGGGCGAGGTGCGATGGCCCCTTGCGCGGCGAGCAGGCGGATGTCGCGCGCAACTTCACCGCGCCGGAAAAAATCCAGCAGCGGCGTCCGCAGCCCTGCGTCCATTAGTAGCGCGCCAGAAAGCTTTCGTAGTCGTCGCGGCCGATGCGGACCGCCAGAGCGTCGCCTGGAACGCCAAGCTGGCGTCCCGCTCGCCCGTTGATGCTGAACTGCACGGCCGATGCGTCGTCACCAGACAAGACGAGCTCGTCGCCAAGCTCGATCGGCACGCGCTCGCCAGCTTCGACGACGCGGCCGAGCAGCTCGCGCCCATCCGCCAGCACTCGCAACCGACACCGTGACGAGATCGTCAAGGTGATCGTGATCGTGCGCGGCTCAGCTGCGGACAGTTCTTGAAACCCTCCGGCCGGCAAGACCTCGGCGCTTCGGCTGGAGAGCACCGGCTTGGATGGGATCGGCGGTAACGTCGCCGATCGGTGCGGCCAGAGCATGTATCCGAGCGCGCCGAGCACAGGCAGTGCGACCCCAAGCAGCGCCACAGCTCGCGACCGCGATGGAAGGACCGGAGCGGGGCTCTCGATCACCTGCGGGAGATCCGGCGGCGGGAACTCGTTCGGAAATGCGCTGGCGAAGTCAGCGAGCAGTCGATCGGGATCCAATCCGACTTCGGCGGCGACAGATCGCACGATCGCGCGGCGATAAATCCCAGCCGGCAGCACCGAGAATCGCCCCGTCTCGAGCGCTTCGGCCGCTCGCGCAGACAGCTTGGTCGCGTCGGCGATTTGCCGATACGACAAGCCTTTTGACTCGCGGGCGAGCCTCAGGCGCGAAGCGGGATCGGATGGGCGCTGGGTACCCATGGCTGACGCGCTTTGCTCTCTGTCAATGCCCCGAAAAGCGACGACCGGAGCCCCTGATTCTAGGAAAGGCCCTTGGCGGAGTCAAACCCGAAACGCAGTTTTTTCACTGTCGTCTGCACAAAAGTCGCGAGATTCTGGCCGGCATCGGGAATAAACGCCCCAACCGCCGCCAGGCCCGCGGCGCCCGCGGCGACCAGGGCGGGCACCGACTCGCCGGTGAGTCCGCCAATGCCGAGGACGGGCTGCCCGTCGGTCGCTCGGACAATCCTGGCCAGTCCTTCCAATCCAAGCAGTCGGACGGTCGATTTCGAGGGAGTTGATAACACCGTTCCGGCGATCAAGTAATCTGCCCGACCGGCTGCCAATGCCCCTTTGACGTCGTGAACAGAGCGTCCGACACGGAACCCCGCCGGGGCGAGTTTCAGTACCGCGTCAACGCTCATGGAACGCTCGCGGAGATGGACGCCCGCGGCGCCTGCTGACAAGGCCACGTCGAGTCGGTCGTTGATTACGAGCCGTCCACGCGACTTGGGAACCTCGGTCAGGATCCGCGTCGCCAGTTTGAGAAGCTCTGCCGCCTCGAGATCGGTCTCGCGCAGCTGCACCAGATCGATGCCCGCCTCGACGGCCCCCTGAATCTGCGTGAGAAGACACTCAACCAGAACGTCCGGGCTCGCCCCCAACGACCGGCCCAGCCGGCGACGATCCGTGACCAGGCAGAGGGTCATAGGCCTGCGTCGTCACGCGTCCGTCCGTAAAAGATGTCGGCCAGCTCGCTGAGCGCCGCCCAGACATTGACTAGGCCCAGGCCCATGACCGCGCCCCGGACGTAGTTGTTCGTGATGATGGTCTTGAGCGCCGGCAGCGCGTCGGCGAAGTAGTTCCGATCCCAAAACGCCGACCACGGGATCAGCACGAGCAAGAGCCCCATCTCGAGCAACAGGGCCGTGATCAACAGCCGCCGAAGCAGGACCTAACCTCGTGTTTGGGCTTTTGATAACCGATCGATACGGGCGGTGAGGTCGCGGTATCCGCGAGATCCGGATTGGAGCTCGAGCAAGATGGCCAGCGCACGGCCCTCCTCGCCGACCGATTCCAGCGCACCGGCCAGGTCGTAGAAGAGCGCACGACCCGCGTCTGGCGTGGGCGGTGGCGCTTCGGCCGCTCGTTCGAGCCACTCGATCGCTTGTTTGAAGTTCCGCTGCTCGAGATGCATCTGGCCGAGCATCGAGGCGGCTTCAAAACGATGGCGGGGTGACCGAGAAGCATGCTCCAGCGACTTCGCTGCATCCTCAATCATGCCCATTTCACGGTAGGTCTGCGCAAGCAAGTATTGCTCGGCGGCCTCTTCCTCCTCCGACCGTCGGGTGACCTCGTCGCGAAGACCATGAAACACCTGGGTGAGCGACCGGGCTTCTGGTGGGACAACCTCGGACGTGCCCGCGGGAGTGGGTGCGTTCGCCTCTACCGGCTCCGCAGCAGGGCTCGCGTCGAAGCTCGTGCCGTCGTTCAGGTCGAGAAAGTCGGAGGCAAAGAAGGGGCTGTCACCGCTCAGGCGGTCGGCGATGACGGCATCAGGATCGTTTTCGCCCGTCATGACGAGCGCCCGTCGATAGCGCTCGACGTTCGCGCTGCTCTTTGGATCCCGCGCGAGCAGGTCTTCGCTGATGATTCTCGCCTCGAGACCGCGGCCAAGATGCAAGTACGCCTCGGCCAGGCGCTGCTGGGCCTCGGACATGACGTCTTCCAGCCCGCCATCGACGCAGATGGCGACCAGACGCAGTAGCGCCACGAGATGGTATCGAGCCACGTCGACAAACTCGATCAGCCGCGCGGCGGCGCCCTGGTGGCTGCCGGTGAGCATTTCAATATCGACGACGGCGTCCACGCACTGGAAGCCAGCGTCGGGTGAGGTCCCCGCGAGTCGCAGGCCGAGCGCCGCGACCGCCGTGCTCTTTTGGCGATCCAGGCTGAGGGCCTGAGCGATGGCACGTCGACCCTCGTCGTGCCGTCCCGCTCGCAACTCGACTTCGCCTAACGTCATCCAGAGAGGCGCGTTCGCGCCTGCGCTCTCGGGCGACAGCCATTCGCGGGCGCGGGCCAGGTCGCCCCGCGAGGCATAGGCTTCCGCGAGGCGCCCGCGAGCGTCGCTGTCCTCGGGATCGACGGCGACGACGTCTTCCAACACCGCGAGGGCGTCATCGGCTTTTCCTGCGGCCTCGAGTCCCAAGGCGACGCGCTTGAGCTCGGCGGGCTTGCGCGCAACGCGCCGGGCACTATCGAGAAGACCACCATCGACGTACGCGGTGAAGAGTCGGTTTCGAATGCCCTCGTCCGAGTCGTCGAGATCGAACGCGGATTGCAGCGCAGGCAGAGCGTCAGCCAGCCGATCCTGCCTTTGCAGTCGAGACGCGACTTCACGGAACTCGTGCAGGGCGATGGCGTTGTCGCCAAGCTCGACCGCGGCCCTGGCGGCTCGCAGACGTGCTTCCAGATCCTCCGGATCCAGGGTGCCAAGCTTGACGTGCATCTCAGCGGCGCCCTTTTGATCGCCACGCTTACGCCGGCGATCGGCCACGGTCTGGAAGAACTGCTTGGCGTCGGCGAACGTCCCCAGCTTGGCCGCAATCTCCCCCGAACGGAGCAACGCGTGCTCATCGTTGGGTCGAAGCTTCAGGATCTTCTTGAAAAGCGCAGCGGCCTTTGGATGAAAGCCTTCCGCTTCGAGGTGGTCGGCGATGCGGGTGAATTGCGTGATGCCCAGATCCAGCTGGCCCGCCCGGACGTGAAGGTCGCCCAGCGCGTTGGCCGTATTCCAGTCACGCGGGTGCGTTTGGATCACCTTCTGGTATTCGGCGATCGCAGCATCGATTCGCCCCTGGCGGAGCGCGGTCGCCGCGCTCTTCAGCGCTCGTTCACGTTCAGACGGAGGCACGGCGGCACGACCTCAAGGAAGCTCGTCGAAGAGGGTTGCGGGTCTGAACGAACGTCGATGGTGCAACGAGTAGCCAAACCGCGCAACGGCGGCCAGGTGATCGCTCGTGGCGTAGCCCTTGTTTCGGTCAAAACCGTAGCGCGGGTCGGCGTCGTGCAACTGTTGCATCACGCGGTCGCGCGTCACCTTTGCGACAATCGAGCCAGCGGCGATGGCCGCCGAGCGCCGGTCCCCTCCTATGACGCTTTGCTGCGCCATCGGAATCGAGGGAATCCTAAATGCATCAACCAAAACGACATCCGGTAGTGGCACGAGCGCCAGGACGGCCTGACGCATGGCCTCTAGCGCGGCTTTGTGGATGTTGATGCGATCAATTTCGACAGGATCAAGACTGCACACTGACCAAGCTGTCGCTCGAGTACGAATTTCGTCATAGAGCCGCTCGCGCGCGGCCGAGGTCAGGAGCTTGGAATCGCGGAGCCCCGCGATGGGACGCGCGGGATTCAGGATGACGGCCCCCGCCATGACCGGCCCGGCCAAACAGCCTCGACCCACCTCGTCTACGCCGGCGACGCAGACGAACCCGAAGCGCCGCAGCGCGTTTTCGAGGTTACGCCGAGCGGTGACCGTCCGCATTCATTGGCTCGCGCTCGTCGGCTCGCCGCTTCGCGGCTCGTGTCAGTTGCCGGTCTTCTTGACTTCTTTCATGCGGGCGGCCTTGCCCTTGAGGTCGCGCAAGAAGTAGAGCTTGGCGCGGCGCACTTTAGCGGATCGCACGACCTCCACCTTCTGGATCGTTGGCGAGTGCATTGGAAAGATGCGCTCAACGCCCTGACTGAACGACACCTTCCGGACCGTGAACGTGGATCGGATGCCGCCGCGGCGCAAGCCAATCACCACGCCCTCGAAGATCTGGATCCGTTCCTTGTCACCCTCTTTGACGCGCACGTGCACGCGGACGGTATCGCCCGCCTTGATCCGGGGCCGATCGATCAATTGGGCCTTCTCGATTGTTTCCATCGTCGTCATGACTTCATCCCTTCCCTCTCGTGCCCCAGTTGCCGATTGCGCACCCAGGCTCGTTCGTCGGCATCGAGTGCCGCGTCGCCCAGCAGGTCCGGCCGCCGGTCGATCGTTCGCCGCAACGCCGCTTCTCGGCGCCATCGTTTGATATCCCCGTGGTGTCCGGACAGCAACACATCCGGGACTCGTCGTCCTGCAAACTCAGCTGGCCGCGTGTAGTGCGGGTAGTCCAGCAATCCTCGCGAAAACGAGTCAGCGTCCACGGACTGCGCATCGCCCACGACGCCGGGCACCAGTCGCGCGACCGCATCGACGATCGCCAACGCGGGGACCTCGCCGCCCGACAGGACGTAGTCGCCGATCGAGACCTCGTCGGTGGCCAGCGCCTCCCGAACCCGCTCGTCGATACCTTCGTAGCGACCGCAGAGCATCACGATGTGTGTCAACCCCGCGAACCGCCGAGCCATCGTCTGCGAAAACCGTTCACCCGCCGGCGAGAGCAGGACCACCGCATCGGGCACTCCACGCGACTCGCGAACCGACGTGATCGCCGCGAAGAACGGCTCGGGCTTCATTACCATCCCCGGCCCTCCACCGAACGGCACGTCGTCGACGACGTGGTGGCGATCGCTTGTGAAGTCACGAAGGTTGTGCACTTCGATGTCCACGACTCCCCGATCTCGCGCCCGACCGAGCACACCCTCGCTCAAACCCGCATCGATCATCCGGGGGAAGATCGTGACGATATCGATCTTCATCGCCACTCTCCGTTCAACTCGAGCAATCCCTCAGGTGGCGTCACGGTAATGCGCCGAGTTCCCAGATCCACTCGACAAATCTCATCGGCGAGCGGAATGAGCACTTCGCCTCGACGTCCCTTCACAACCAGCCGATTCGCTTGCCGCTCTCCTTCGACGTCCGTCACCCGCCCAATGACCGCGCCTTCGGTGGTCACGACCTCACACCCGATCAAATCGCGGTGGTAATACTCGCCACGAGGCAGAACCGTCGCCTGGCTTGCGGCCACCGTCAGCTCCAATCCCGCCAATCCTTCCGCGTCCCCAATGGACTCATATCCGACGAAGCGAACGACCGGCCGACCCAGATGCATCCGCATCGCCGCCACTTCGAGCGGGATGGCACGGCCATCCTTCCGGATCGCGTCGAGGCGCGCACCCGCTCGGAACCGCTCCTCAGGGAAATCGGTTTCGGAATTGAGAATCACCTCTCCTCGATTCCCGTGGGAGCGGGCCACGACGCCGACGAGAATCGCCTCGTCGGCCATCAGTTTAGCTCCGACCGCTGGCGTCGCGAATGTCGAGGGTCACACGGCGGTCGTCGGATTCTGCGGCGCTGCTCAACAGCGTCCTCAAGGCGGCGGCCGTTCGACCCTGCCGCCCGATGACGCGTCCGAGATCGGCTGGCGCGACGTGCAGCTCGAACACGGTCATGCCTCGGCGCTGCGACTCTCTCACCGAGATGGCCTCGGGGTGATCGGACAGCGCGCGGGCGACGGTCTCGATAAGACCTTTGAGATCGGCCACGTCCGTGCCTATACCGTCGGCGCCGCGGGTACCGTCTCGACGCCACGATCCTTCGTGACGTGCCTTGCCAGGAGCGTCCTGACCGAGTCCGACGGCCGGGCACCCTGCTTGAGCCAGTGCGCCACGCGCGCACGGTCGATTTCAACGACAGCCGGCCTGGTGCGCGGGTTGTAGAAGCCCAGCACCTCGATGAAACCGCCCTCTCGCGGCGTCCTCGCTTCGGTCACCACCACGCGGAAAAAGGGGCGCTTCTTCGACCCCGTGCGACGCATCCGTATCGACAACATAATCAGCTCTCAGCTTTCCGCTATCGGCTCTCGGCCGGCTCTGTGCAAACAGTTTCTTGCTTCTGGCCTCTGTCTTCGTTCTTGGTCACCGCATCAAACTGAACGGGCCCTTCTTTTTCTTCTTCTTCGGCGGCGGGGCAATTTGTTCGCCAGTCATCTGGCCTACCATCTTCAACATCCGCTGCATGTCGACAAACTGCTTCAGCAGCTTGTTGACCTCTTCCACCGATGTGCCACTCCCGCGTGACACGCGCTTGCGGCGGCTGCCATCGAGAATGTCGGGCTGGCGCCGCTCTTCCGGGGTCATCGAATTGATGATCCCTTCGATGCGCTTCAACTGGCGCTCGTCGGGCTTCTGAGCCGCCAGTTCCTTCATGTTTCCCAGTCCCGGCAGCATGCCGAGAATCTGCTCGAGCGGACCCATCCTGCGCAGCGTCCGCAACTGATCGCGGAAGTCCTCGAGCGTGAATCCACCCTTGCGGATCTTCTGCTCCAGCCTCTGTGCTTCACTCTGATCGATCGCCTCTTCGGCGCGCTCGATGAGCGAGAGCACATCGCCCATGCCCAGCATGCGCGACACGAACCGATCGGCGTGAAACGGCTCGAAGTCCTCGAGCCGCTCGCCCGTGCCAACAAACGCGATCGGCACGCCGACGACCGACACTACCGAAAGCGCCGCACCGCCACGCGCGTCGCCGTCGATCTTGCTGAGCACGACGCCGGTCACGCCGACCTGGCGATTGAACTCGCCGGCGCTCTTGATCGCGTCCTGCCCCGTCATCGCATCGGCGACATAGAGTAAGTCGCTCGGACCGACGACGTCTTTGATCGCGACGAGCTCGTGCATCAGCTCATCGTCGATGTGCAGCCGGCCCGCCGTGTCGACTATGACCACGTCGTTGCCGACCGCGCGTGCCTCGGCGAGCGCGCTCTTTGCGCGACCCCTCGGATCCAGTTGCCCGGCGGGGTCGTGCACCCGCACGCCCGCTTGCCCAGCCACGATGGCCAGCTGCTGAATCGCGGCCGGTCTCCGCACGTCGGTCGACACCACGATGGGGTGTCTCCCCTGCTTCGCCAGCCACTTCGCCAGCTTGCCGGTCGTCGTGGTCTTGCCCGAGCCCTGGAGCCCCAGCACGAGTACGACGCGCGGACGAGCGGATGTGTCTTTCAGACCGCCCTTGGCCTCGCCAAACAGCGCCAGCAACTCGTCGCGAACAATCTTGACGACTTGCTGGCTGGGCGTGAGGCTCTTGAGAACCTCCTGGTCCGTCGCTCGATCGCGGACCCGATCGACGAACGCCTTGACCACCTGAAAGTTGACGTCGGCTTCGAGGAGCGCCATCCGGATTTCCCGGAGGCCGTTCTCGATGGTTGCCTCGGTCAGCCGCGTCTCGCCGCGAAATGTGCGGAAGACGTCCTGCAGGCGGTGGCTCAGCGCGTCGAACATGGCGATCACGGCGAGGGTCACGCCTCGTCGCGCAAACCCTTATGCTACTTGAACTTCAGAGAATGGGTCAAACCGATTTGAGGCGATGACCGAGCTTTTCCTTTTTGACTTTCAGATAACGGCGCGTCGTTGCCGACGCTGGAATCTCCAAAGGCAAGGTCTCGACCACCGATAAGCCGTAGCCGTGCAGGCCCACGAACTTTCTGGGGTTGTTGGTGAGCAACCGCATCGACCTGACGCCGACGTGCTTGAGGATTTGGGCGCCGATGCCGTAATCACGTTGATCGGGCTTGAAGCCCAGGCGCTCGTTTGCCTCCACGGTGTCAAAGCCCTGATCCTGCAACTCGTACGCGCGGAGCTTGTTGATGAGACCGATTCCGCGCCCTTCCTGGTTGAGGTACAGCAACACGCCTCGGCCCGCACGCGCGATCAACCGGAGTGCGGTCTCGAGCTGCGCTCCACAATCGCAGCGCGCCGAGTGAAAGACATCACCGGTCAGACATTTCGAGTGCACCCGCACGACGACGCCTTCGCCGTCTCCGATGTCGCCACAGACGAGCGCGACGTGCGTCTCGCCATCCAGGAGGCTCTCATAACCGTGGATGCGGAAGGGGCCGTGCTCAGTCGGGAGATCGGCCTCGGCGACCTTCTTCACCAGCCCCTCGGTGCGCATCCGATACCGAATGAGGTCGGCGACGGTGATCATCAACAGCTTGTGGCGGCGCGCAAAGCGCGTGAGATCGGGAACACGCGCCATCGTGCCGTCGGCTTTGGCGATCTCGCAGATGACGCCTGCGGGATAGAGCCCGGCGATGCGCGCCAGGTCCACAGCCGCTTCGGTCTGACCCGCACGCACCAGAACCCCGCCGTCTCGTGCCCGCAGCGGAAAGATGTGCCCCGGGCGGACAAGGTCCGCCGGCTTCGTGCGCGGATTGATCGCGGTCAGCACCGTACGGGCGCGGTCCGGCGCCGAGATTCCGGTGGATGTGCCGCGCCGGGCCTCTACGCCGACGCAAAACGCGGTTTCAAACTGCGTGGAGTTCAGCTGCTGCGGCACCTGCAGCGGGATCTGCAATTCGTCGAGACGCGGCCCGTTCATCGGCATGCAGATCAGCCCGCGCCCGTGCGTCATCATGAAGTTGATCGCTGCGGGCGTGATCTTGTCGGCCGCGATCGTGAGGTCGCCTTCGTTCTCGCGGTCTTCATCGTCAACGACGATCACCATCTGACCGCGGCGAATCGCCTCGACGGCTGATTCCACCGACGCGAACGGACTCCTGCCCCGCGCCCCCTTTGCCATCCGAATAGCTGGTCGCTTCTTGGTTGTGCTCATGATCAAGATGGCTTCTTCGTATCCATCACCCGCGCGACGTGCTTACCGAGGACATCGCACTCCAGGTTAACCTTATCGCCCTTCCGGAGCGTCCGCAGTGTCGTGTTCGACCAGGTAAAGGGAATGATCTGCACGTCGAAGTGGCGATCGCCCAGCCCGGCGATGGTGAGGCTCACGCCGTCCATTGCCACCGAGCCCTTCCACACCAGGTACGGTGCAAGCGATGGCGGAAACTCGACTGTGATCCAATGCGAGGCTCCTTCCTTGCGAAGTTCCTCGACGGTGCCCATCTCGTCCACGTGACCGAGGACGAAATGCCCATCCAGCCGGCCGTCCGATCTGAGCGGCCGCTCCAAATTCACTTGCTGGCCGCGCTGCAGACTCGCGAGCGTGGTCACGCGCGCGGTTTCAGGACCAATGTCGGCCAGCACCTGCTCGCCATCGATCAGCATCACGGTCAGGCACACTCCGTTCACCGCCAGGCTGTCACCCACTTTCAGCGATCCCGCTAGGGATGTCTCCAGGCGCATTCGGAAGCCATCGCCGGTACGCTTCACTTCCTCGACGGTGGCCATGGCCTCAATGATGCCCGTAAACATCCGCCTCCATCCACGTGTCGACGCCCATCGGTTCGACCCGAAGCGGCATCAGGGTCCCCAACGGTATCGATAGCCCGTCGAAGAGTTTGACACCCCTGTCGCCCAGCCACGCAGGCGCGACAATCACGTGCACGCGGTCAATCAGGCCAGCCTTCCAGGCGGCGGCATGCACCGTTGCACCCCCTTCGACGAGGAGGCACGAAATGTCCCACTGGAGCAGCAACCGGATATCGGCGCCGAGATCACCCGTGCCGGCAAGAACCGTCGCGCCAACGGCCTCAAGCGCGCGACGCCGCTCCAACCACGTCTCGTCCTTTGCCGCGTCCGGAGCCTCGTGGCCGCCGTCTCGCGCCAGTATTATGACTGGCCCTGCGTCGAGCGTCGAGAACACGCGCGCCGACGGCGGCGTCCGCAACCGTCGATCGAACACCACACGAGTCAGCGGACGGCTTCGCAGCCGGTCACGCACCGTGAGCCAGGGATCGTCGGTGAGGATCGTTCCCGAGCCAACCCCAATCGCGTCGACCGCCGCTCGCAACTGTTGGCTCCGCCGATTCGCCGCCGCGGAGGTCAGCAGCGTTCGCACGCCCTCGACGGCAGCGATTCGTCCATCGAGACTCGCCGCGGCTTTGGCGATCACCATGGGTCGCCCACGGCTGTGAACCGTGACAAACGCCCGATTCAAGTGCGCGGCCTCCTCACCGAGCAAGCCGACCTCGACAGCGATGCCATGATCGCGGAGCTGTGCGAGACCCTTCCCCCCCACCAGCGGATTGGGATCGATCATGGCGGCCACGACGCGCGTGATGCCGGCGCTGATAACCCGCCTCGTGCACGGCCCAGTACGGCCGGAGTGGCAACAGGGTTCGAGCGTGACGTACAGCGTCGCGTCCCGGGCGCGATCGCCCGCCTCATCGAGCGCGACCACCTCGGCATGACGATCGCCCGCCCGCCGGTGACGGCCCTGTCCAACGACGATGCCCTCGCGGTCGACGACGACCGCGCCGACCATCGGATTTGGCGTCGTGACGCCTTCCGCGCGTCGAGCGTGAAACAGCGCCCGCGCCATGAAGTCCCGGTCCGTCACCGTCTCTCCTGGAACAACGCCTCGACGTACTCTTGCGGCGCAAACGGCAGCAAGTCGTCGATCGCTTCACCGACGCCGACGTATCTGATGGGCAGCTTGAGATCGTGCGCAATGGCCACGGCGATGCCGCCCTTTGCCGTCCCGTCGAGTTTGGTGAGCACGATGCCGGTGACGCCAGCCACGTTGGTGAACTCGCGGGCCTGGACGAGACCGTTCTGGCCAACGGTAGCGTCGAGGACCAGAAGGACCTCGTGCGGCGCACCGACGACCTCGCGGGCGGCAACTCGACGAATCTTCCCGAGCTCGTTCATGAGGTTCGTGCGCGTGTGCAGACGCCCGGCCGTGTCGACGAGAACGACATCGCGCCCGCGTGCCTTTCCTGCGGTGACCGCGTCGAAGACCACCGCGGCCGGATCGGATCCCTCCTTGGCGCGCACGAGATCGACGGCGGCCCGGTCGGCCCAAATCCGCAGTTGATCGACCGCTGCCGCGCGGAACGTATCGGCGGCGCAAATCAGCGGCGTTCTGCCCTCTTGCTTCAGCTGATTCGCGAGCTTCCCAACGGTCGTCGTCTTGCCGGTGCCGTTGACGCCCACGATCAGCACGATCTGAGGACGAGCGGTGGAAGCCTCACGTCGCTCGGGAGCCGTGAGCACCCGCAGGATCTCTTCCTTCACCAGAGCTCGTAAACTCTGTCCTGCTCGAACACGCTCGGTCACGCCGGTGACGATTTCGCGCGCGGCGGCAACGCCAACGTCAGCCGCAATCAGGATTTCTTCGAGCGTATCGGCGGTATCGGCATCGACGCCCCTTCCTTCCACATCGGAGCCCTCGGCGCGACGAACCAGATCGTCGAAGCGGCCGGCGAGCTGCTGGGCCGTTCGCGACAGCCCATTCCGAAGTTTGTCAAAGATCCCCACTACGCTAATTCCTGCTTCTGCCGGCGGCTCATGAGATCGCGAATGGCTGACTGGGGATCCTTGCGGCCCGAGAGCACTTCGGCCATCTGTTCAGCGATCGGCAATTCGATTCGATGGTGCGCGCCCAGCGCGAGCGCGGCTTCCGTCGTGCGCACCCCTTCGGCCACCATTGACGAGGACGACAGGATGTCGTCGAGCGATCGTCCCAGTCCCAACTGGATGCCGACGTGGCGATTGCGGCTGAGCTCACCCGTACACGTGAGCACGAGGTCGCCAAGGCCGGCGAGTCCAGATAGCGTATCGCGCTGAGCCCCCAGGCTCACGGCCAGACGCGTAATCTCGACGAGTCCTCTCGTGATCAGCGCTGCCATCGCATTGTGGCCCAGGCCCAGCCCTTCGACCACGCCGGCGGCAATGGCAATGATGTTCTTCAGGGCGCCACCCATCTCGACGCCGATGACATCGGAGCTTCCGTAGAGTCGAAGAGACGAGGAGCGAAACTCCGCCTGCACTCGATCCATCGCTGACGCCGAGCTCGAAGCGACGACGATCGCCGTCGGCAGCTCGTTCGCGAGCTCAACGGCGAAGCTCGGCCCTGAGAGCACCACCACCGATTCGATACCTGGCAGCTCCTCGCCGATCACCTCGGACATACGCCGCATCGATCCCACTTCGAGGCCTTTCACGCCGCTGACGACGATCGAACCAGCCTCGATGACGGACCGCGCATTGCGAACGACGGCTCGCATGCCGTGCGACGGGACGGTCACGACGACCATCGCGGCGCCCGCCAGCGCTTTTGAAAGCGAGTGCGTTGGAAGAACCGCGGATGGAAACACGACGCCGGGCAGGTACCGCGCGTTCTGGTGGGCGGAGACCAGCTCGGTGGCGAGAGCCGCGTCGCGCGCCCATAACCGGACGTCGTGACCGATGCGTGTCAGATGAACCGCGAGCGCCGACCCCCAACTGCCGGCGCCCAAAATGGCGATGCGTGGTCTCATGTTCTCAGCGAGCGCTCGGTTCCCGCCCACAAGCGCGCCAGATTCCCGCGATGCGCCAGCAGAATGAGAGCGGTCACTGCAGAGGCGCCGACGGCAACGGCGCGCGGACCGAGCCACCACGCACCGGCGCACAGCGCGCAGGCGGCCAGCACCGACCCGAGCGAAACGTAGCGCGTGGCCGCAACCACGGCTACAAAAACCACGACGGCGCCAGCGGTGACTATCGGCGCCATCACCGCAAACGCGCCGGTGGCGGTCGCCACGCCCTTGCCGCCGCGAAAGCCGAGCCACACGGGATACACGTGCCCAGCCACGGCCGCCGTTCCCGCGACGACAGCCGCCTCGCCCGGGCCCGCCCACATCACGCTCACGACGCCCTTCGCGATGTCCATGAGCAGCGTGGAGAGTCCCAGAAATGCGCCTGAGGTTCGGTAGACATTCGTCGCGCCGACGTTTCCGCTGCCTTCGCGACGGAGATCGATACCGCGGGCGACCCACACGACCAGGTAGCTAAGTGGTGCCGAGCCGATCAGGTAGCCGATGAGCGTGGCTCCCAGCAGGGTCACCGATCACCTTCCGCGCCGGTTGCCTGTCCGGCCCGGGCCGGGCCGAGCGCCGCATGAGCCATCTCAGTATAGTTCGGGCCTCGCGGCGACAAGGTGCTCCGGTAGAGCGTGACGCGCTCGACGTGCGACCGAACGCCGCGCACGCTGATGCGGCGAAGGATCTTCGCCCAGTTCACCCCGACTCCAGGCGTCCGCACTCGACCCAACGTCAAGTGTGGGCGAAACGGTTCAGCATCGACCTCGACGCGATCGATGCGACGCGACACGTCCGACTGGAGTCGACCGAGCTCGATAGCTCCATGGCCGACTCCGATCCACAGAGCGCGGGGCCGCCGAGGGGACGGAAAGGCGCCGAGCCCTTGCCACTCGACCTCGAACGGCGCCATGTGAATGGGCGCCGAGAGGAGTGTCTGGACTCTCGGCGCATCCACTTCAGAGACGTCGCCCAGAAAGCGGACTGTGAGATGAACCGCGGCTCGCGAAACCCACGTCACGCGAGGTGGTGTTGGCGTCGCGGCCAGGGCGTCGTCGATGAGACTGGTGACGCGTGCCACTTCGTCGCGAACGGCGTCGCCAACATCAACCGCGATAAAGAGCCTCATCCGCCTAGCTGAACTTTGAACTTCAATCTGAACTTTGAACTTTCAACGGAAACTTTCAACCCTTCAATCTTCAACTCTTCAACTTTCAAGGAGCATTCGCCTTACCATGTCGATCGCGGCGTTGGCCGCGAGCGATCGCACCATGTCGCGCCCGCCCGGAAAGCGGACCGTTCGAACGCGCGTCGTGGGTCCGACCACCGCGATGCAGACCGTTCCCACCGGTTTGTCGGGAGTTCCTCCACTGGGACCAGCAATGCCGGTGATTCCCACGCCGACCTCAACGCGTGATCGATCACGTGCGCCCCTCGCCATGGCTTCCGCCACCGGTTCGCTGACCGCGCCGTGAGCTTCAATCAACGAGGGCGGCACGCCCAGCAACTCGATCTTGGCGTCGTTGCTGTACGCCACAACCGTGCGATCGACGTACGCCGAACTGCCCGCCACATCGGTCAGCAGCGTCGTGGCCAGCCCGCCCGTGCACGATTCACCCATCGCGATCCGCCACCGGCGCCCTTTGAGCAGCTCACCGACGACGGCCTCGAGTGACGCGCCATCGACGCTGACGACGTCCCTGCCCATCACGCTCTGAATCTCGGCCACGGCAGCCTCGAGCGCGGCGGCGCCCAGTGCGGGCTCTGACGTTCGGACCGATAGGTGCAGCTCGACCTGGCCAAGGCCTGCGAGGATTGTCGTTTCGATCGGAGGTGTCTGCTTCAGCCATCCCGAGTACACGGGCTGCACCATCTCCTCGACCGCCGATTCGCCGCGACCGGCGATTCGAATCTGCCGGCGCACGATTCTCACGCTGCCAGCCACGGGCGCCAGGCGCGTTCGCACCTCGCCGTCCATCATCGGCTTCATCTCTCTCGGGGGACCGGGCAACAGCGCGACATACGAGCCGCCGCGTTCGAGCCAGAGCCCGGGCGCGGTCCCGTTAGGATTGGGCAGGACAACGGCGCCTTCGGGCACTTGCGCCTGACGTCGATTGACGTCAGGCATCCGCCAGCCCCGTGCTGCAAATCGCCTCTCCATTGTGGTGACAATCGCCGGATCCTCGTGCATCGCGAGCCCAAAGTGCGCCGCGATGACTTCGCGGGTGAGATCGTCGTCGGTGGGACCGAGCCCGCCGGTCACAATGAGCACGGCGTGTCGATCGAGCGCAAACGCGATCTGCGAGGCCAACTCATCCTGTTCGTCGCCGACGATCGCTTTGTAGGCGACGGCGATGCCAAGCTCGTTGAGCACTCCACTGATGTAGAGAGAGTTGGTGTCAACGCGCGAGGGTGTCAGCAGTTCGCTGCCGACGGCAATGATGGCCGCGTCGAGGGGTCGATCCCTGTCGCTCACGCCGCGAGCCACGCTGGCGCGATCGCCACCAGCACACGAAGCGAGAGATGTGCGTAGAGGCCCGCCACCGCATCGTCCAGCATGATGCCCATGCCGCCGTGCATCGACTCGAGTCGAGCCGCCGGGAAGGGCTTGATCACGTCACAAAGGCGGAAGAGGACAAAGCCGGCCAGGACACCACCGATCGAGAGCGGCAGCAGCGCGAGGGTGATCAACATGCCGAGCACTTCGTCGATCACGACCGGACCTGGGTCTTTCAAGTTGAGCGTGCGCTCAGCGACGCTCGCCGACCAGATGCCGAGGATGAGTACCACAGCGATTGTGGCCAGCTCAAGCGCCGGTACGCCAATCCACCTGACGAAGGCGAAGACGCCTAGCCCCGCGAGCGAACCCGCGGTGCCCGAGGCGATTGGAAACAACCCGACATAGCCAGCGGTCGCAATGACCATGGCAATGGCGTTCATGCGCGGACGACGCGCGTGCCGGCCAGTCGATCGTGGAGTGCGCGGCGCTCGATGCTCAACACGACCGGGCTGTACGACAGGCCGATGGTCAGCGGGACCAGCGCGCAGCCGAGCGCACGAAGCACACCGCCAGCCACGTCCACCGGCCGGCCATCGTCGCCGATGACACGCGCCCCAGTGAGCATTTTGCCAATCGTCTGACCGCCAGCCACGGTGAACGACGCGACGTATCCCAGGGAGAGGAGCGTGAGAAACGAGATGAACGGGATCGGTGGGAGGACGCGGATGTCGGCCCAGACGAGGGAGAGTCCGGCAATGCGCAGCGTGAGAAACAGTACGGCAAACGACACGGCACCCAAGAGCGCCGTGTCGATCGCGAGCGCGCCCAGACGCACCGCCAAAGAGGCCGGCTCCATCGACGTCGTCGCAGGCGTGGGCACCGCAACTGGCGTGGGCTCTGGCTCGACCTCGGCCTCGGGAATCGGAGCTTCCAGAATGAGATCGGACGATGAGTCGAATCGAACCGGCCGATTCGGCCTTGGACGGCCCCGCGGTGATTCCGGTGTCGCTCGACGTACTCCGAGAGGTGGCCGCGCCGGCCGTGGCGCCCGAACCGTCGCGTCTTCGTCGAACGGCAAGCTCGAGGATTCCCGCGATGCGGACGCCATCGCCATTACGGCCGGTGCGACCGGTTCTGGCTCGGCGGCGTGAATGAGCGACGGCGCGGGCCCGGGCGCTGCCGGAGGAAGAGTCAGCTCTAGAGAGGGCGCGTGCGGCGGCTCAGATTCCACTCCGAACAGGCGATCGAGATCGAGCGGCTGAGCCGACCGTTCCGCGTGCCTAGGCGCGGGCAAATCGAAATCCGCCAGCGGACTCTCTGCGGCGTCGGGCTGGTTGAGCGTGAGCTCTGCGCCACTC
>JBOGIV010000144.1:0-11498 GCA_050747925.1 Vicinamibacterales bacterium | reverse complement strand
CGGAGCGACCGTCCGCTACGTGACGCTTCCGTACGAAGCGCATGGCTACGTGGCGCGCGAGTCGGTGCTGCACACCATCGCCGAAATGCTGAACTGGGCAAACGAGTGGGCGAAGAGTGCCAAGCCGCGAACAACGACGAGTCAGCAGTAGTGAGAACAGTGTCTGGCACCACAGGGGCGTTCAGTGCGGTGCCAGACACTATAATCAGGGCATGTTGATGAAGCGCGCAGTTCTCACAGCAGCTCTCACGCTCAGCTTCGCCACGGCGGCGGTTGCCGACGTCACCATCAAGCAGAACGTGTCCGGCAAGGGCATGGGAATGCAGCAGGGCATGGTCACGACGTCGTACATCAAGGGGCTCAAGATGCGGTCCGACACCGTCTTGGGCGACACGACCCGAACGATGGTCTTCGATGTCGAGAACCAGAAGATCTACATGTTCGACTCGAAGAAGAAGGAAGCCGATGTGTTCGACATGCAGGCCTTCGGCGGCGACATGTCGAACGTCGTGGATGTGAGCCAGACGAAGGCGTCGTTCAAGTCGAACGGGGAAACGAAACAGATCGCAGGGAAAACCGCCAGCGGATATGACATGTCGATCTCGATGCCGGCGACCATGGGCGATGCGAAGAGCGGCATGAAGATGAACGTGAACCTCAGCGGTCCGATTTGGATCGTGAAGGGCGCGCCAGGCAGCGCCGACTTCTCGCGGTTCTACAAAGGCGCCGTCGAGAAGGGCTTCATCTTCATGGACCCCCGAGCCGCGAAGGGCGCGCCAGGGCAAGCCAAGGCGATGGCCGAGATGTACCGCCAGATGGCCGAGATCGGTGGTGTCCCCTACGAGACCGAGATGAACATCAAGATGGGCGGGGACGGCCCGATGGCCGGACTGATGGCGAAGATGGGCGGCATGTCGACGACCAGCACGGTGCAATCGATCGAGACCGCCGCCCTCGGCGACGATTTGTTCGCGCCGCCGGCGGGCTACAAGCTGAATCAGCGGAAGTAGTTGTCTTCATACCTCTCGCGGCTGGCGCGCGAGCCCTCGAGTGTGGTGGCCGTCGAGCTTCGCCCACCGCGGGCCGAGCTCGAGGCGTCAGAAGGGATGGACGCGTGGATTGATACCTACCACGCGATCCGTTCGCTCAATCGCCACGATGTCCGTGTCCTGGTCACCGACAGCGCCGTGGGTGCGCAGGAGGAGAACAATCTGCGCCATCTGGTCGCCAATCTGGGCGACACGGTTCCGCGGCACGATATCGTTCCGTTTCTCACGACCAAGCACTCGATCGACTTCTGCCTCGCGTATGCCGATCAGATGGTGCAGTCGGGATTTCCGACGCTGGTCGTGCTGGGCGGCGACAAGCACGTTGGACGTCCCCGCTGCCTCGAGCACGCCTGGCAGCTTCGACGCGTGATTCGACAGCGCCACCCGGATCTGGAGCTGGGAGGCTGGGCCAATCCCGCGGCCGATCCAGGTCTGCAAGTGGAGTTCCTGTTGGGCGCAGACGCGAACGCGGACTTTTACCTCACGCAAATCGTCTCGCACCATCAGATGGATCGCGTCGACGCCTTTCTCGACGCCAGTCACAAGCGCGGGCTGACGCTGCCAGGGGTCTTTGGTGTGTTCTATTATCGAAGCGCGAACATGGGGACGCTCGAGACGTTGAGCCGCTTTTTGCCTGTCCCGGTCAGCGAGCTCAGACAGGAGTTTGCAGCTGGCGCAACGCCTGTCGATGTGTGCGCCACGACGATTCGCACGCTCGTCGGTCGCGGTGCGCGACATTTTTATGTGAGCAACCTGCCCGTTCGGCGGGCCGCGGCGACGCTGAATGAGATTCTCGAGAAGGCAGGCGTGCTGAGCCGTCGCTGAACTTGAATCGACAAAGCTGACCAGCCTACGCTAACGCTACGGCCGTCCGCCGAAGCCTTGGCGAAGGCGGAAGGTTTGTCGCCACATTCGCTCGGAGACACTGACGACCATGGGCGTTTTCTACGATTCCGTTCCCCTTTCGGCCATTGTTCGCATCCGCGACTTGATGTTCACGGTGAAGGATCCTTACCGCCTCGACCAGGGCGATATCTCGTTTGACGCGCCCGACACGTTCAAACGCGCGATGGTGAAGGCGGTCGAAGACAACCGCACGCATTACCTGCCAACCCCCGGCCTGCCGCGACTTCGACAGCTCATCGCCGAGAAGATGCGCGTCAAGAATCAGATTCCGGTGGAGCATGATGATGAGGTCGTCGTGACCAACGGCGGCACGCACGGCATCTACGCGGTACTCCATGCGTTGCTCGAGCCGGGTGACGAAGTGATCGTGCCCGATCCGGAGTGGCCACCGACGATGGCGATCGTTCAAGCGGCGGGTGGTGTCGCCGTCGCGGTGCCGCTGCACGAGCGGCTCGACTGGCGGTGGGATCTCGACGAGCTCGAGCGCGCGATCACTCCTCGAACGCGGGTGCTGTACCTGAATTCGCCGAACAATCCAAGCGGTGGGATTCTGACGCGGCCGGACATCGAGCGGCTGGCGGGCATCGCGCGTAAGCGCGACCTCTGGGTCGTGTCGGACGAAGCGTACGAGGACGTCATCTTCAAGGGCTCACACGTCAGCATCGCGTCGCTGCCCGGTATGTACGAGCGCACCATTCCGATCTACACGATGAGCAAGTCGTACGCGGTGACCGGCGTGCGCGTCGGTTACTTCGCGCTGCCGGCCAAGACTCTGCGCGCCCGTGCGACGAAGATCGTGCTCTACACGACGAGCAATGTGAGCTCCATCGCGCAGTACGGCGCCATCGGCGCCCTGGAAGGATCGCAGGACTGCATCAACGAGTTCCGCTTCGAGCTCGCGGAACGCCGCGACTACTTCTACGAAGGACTTCGCGAAACAGCGCCTGGCGTGTTCTCGGGCAAGCCCCCCGACGGCGCGTTCTATGCCTTCGTGAAGATCAATCCAGAGTGGTGTCGTGAGGCCGGCATCGCAGGTGATTCACTGTCGTGGGCGATGGCCGAGCACTTGATCAAGCACGGTCGCATCGGCTGTGTGCCAGGCGTCGATTTCGGCCCGCGCAGTGAGGGCTACATGCGGTTCTGCTTCGGACGGAGTCGCGAGGAGCTTACTGGGGCACTTCGGTCAATGGGCGAAGTCTTCGCCAGCAGTCGCGTGTAACGCGACGATTCTGCGCTAGCTCGCCGGGACTACTCGACCGAAAAGACCATTCGAGTCACGCCGATCATGACTCCGACAAATGGCGGCAGGCGGGAACAGGCGCTGTTCGAGCGTGAGACGCAGACGCGAGTTCGCTGAAGCGCTCGTGATGGCCAACGCCATTTGACCGGCGTGACGAGAGTCTTTTCGGGCGAGTAGTTCCGGTGAGCGCGAGGGTCGGCGCGTTACCGAACGTGTCTGCCCCCATCGACGCGAATCGTTTCCCCTGTCACGAAGTCGCTGTTCACGAGGAACATCACTGCCTTCGCAATCTCGTGCTCGCCGCCCCATCGTCCGACCGGCGTGGACTTGGCGACGGCCTGGCGCTCTTCGGCTGACATGTCGGGAGGCGCGAGGATCGGCCCTGGGGCGATGGCATTCACGAGAATCTGATCGGCAGCGAGCTCGAGCGCCAGCGCCTCGGTCAAAGCGGCCACGCCTGCCTTGGCGACGTAGTAGGTGAGGAATCCGGGATAACGCGGCCGGCGGCTGATCGCGAGCCAATCGGAAAAGTTGATGATGCGTCCACCGCCGTTCGCCTTCATCGCCGGCGCGGCGGCTTTTGACACCAGGAACGCCGCACGCAGGTCGATGGCGAGCTGTCGATCCCAATCGTCCTCTGTGAGATCGGCAAACGGCTTTTCGCCATAGAGCGACGCCATGTTCACAACCACGTCGAGCCGGCCGAACTCATCGGCCGTGGCGGTGACGAGGCGCTTGCAATCGGCTGGCTGCGTGACGTCGGCCTGAACTACGAAAGCGCGGCGTCCCAAATCACGAACGGCCGCGGCGGTGTCGTCGGCTTCGGGACGCGACCGGTTGAAGACGAGCGCGATGTCCGCACCGCCCTTTGCCAGCGTTGTCGCGACGACGGCGCCGATGCGCTTGCCGCCAGTGATGAGCGCAACTCGGCCTGTGAGTTCCATATGTGAAGCCTGTTCGGTCGTCGGTGGTCGGCTGCCAGAGCCGATCATGGCAGCTTCGCGTACTCAGCCTTCGCCTGCACCAGAATCGGCACGTCAGGGTCGGCGTCTTTCCATAACGTGAGGAAGTCCTGATACGCCGCTCGCGCGCCGGCCTGATCTCCCACGCGCGCCAGTGCCCGCGCTTTCTCCAGACGCGCGCGAGCACTGGCCGAGTCTCCCAACATCAGGCCCGGATGGTCGAGGATCTTCTGAAGCTCAGCGGCGGCTTGCTGATGTTGCCCACCGGCGGCGTACGCTTGAGCGCGAACGTAGACTGGGTACAGGCTTCCGAAGTGGAAGTTGAACGCGGTGGCGGGGACAGCACGTTCATATTGAACGTTCGACTGCAGAAGCTCGACGGCCTTGGCGGGCTCGTTAGGTCCGACCGCGACGAGCCCGCGCAGGGTCGGCACGTACGTGAATCTCACTAGCGTATCGCGTGGAAACTGCCGCTCGAGATCGTTGGCCAGCGATTCCGCTCGGCTCGTTTCTCCCGCGAGAGCAAACGCGAATCCGCAGGCATATGTGACATCGCGTCCGCTCGACATGCCCAGTGCCGTGGCCCCGCGTTGTTTGGCCGCTGGCTGGTTTCCCAGGAACGCCTCCCACACCGCGGCGGCCGACTGGTAGGCTGCCGCGGTCTCGCGTTGCCCCACCCCTTGGGCTCCGTCAAAGGCTTCTCGTTCGAGCATCCTCGCTCGCCGAAGCTGTCCGGCACGAGCCGAGGCGAGCGCCTGAGCGTGCCGCACACGATGGGGATCGGAGGACGCCTTGGATTTCGTGACGAGCTGATCCGCGGTGACGGTGTCGTGCTCGAGCAGCGCGATCAAGTATCGGCGCACCAGCGAAGCGGTGTTCGTCTCCAGGACCGATGGTACGCGCTGAAACCCGCGCTTGGCCGCATCGAAGCGGTTCAAGTAGATGCTGGCTGAGAACCAGTTCGAGTTGCCAAAGACATAATCCGGGTCGATTTCCTGGGCACGCTCCGATGCTTGGATCACGTCCTCGAATCTGCCGGTGCCATGCGCGCTGAAGCCACCGCGGAGGCCATGCGCTTGGAGATCACGGGGATACGTCTGGGTCCACAGCGTGACGGTCTGAAACGCTTTCTCGAGATCGCCGGTCACGTCACGGTCGTACACGTATTCGATGAAGAATCGTTCCGGGTCGGTCGCTCGTTCCCGCAGCTCGTACGCGCGGGTCGCGCTTTGGATCGCCAACTCTCGCTGGCCTGTCGCGCTGTAGCACACACCCAGACTGGCGTGGGCCAGAGCGAACGCGGGATCGAGCTCGACAGCGCGCCTGAGCAGCGGAAACCTGGCAGGGATGCATCCCATGACCGAAGCCCTCGTATAGAGCTTCAACGCTTCAATTGAGATCGTCGTCGCATCGTGAAGTGGCTTGTCGTGGGACTGGATCGTCGCCAGCGACTCGCCGGCCCTCGCTCGAAACGCGCTGGCCATCCGACTGAGCGCGCCGAGCACGTCCTCCTTGCCAGGCACCTGCGATTGCTGCGAGTCGAGCAGCTCCTCGGATCGGCAATCAGTCGCCCGGAGTCCCAGGACGTACTGAGTTCCAAGACTGGCAATCGACCCCTCGACGATGGCGGCGCTGCTGCTTCGCTGACAGACCTCCAGTGCGATCGCCGCCGTCAATTTCGTTTCGGGCGGCTGGCCCATCATCGTGAGCGTGCGGCGAACGCGCTGATCGGGGAGGACGTGGAGGAACGGCGATTGTTGAAGTTGGACGATCAGGCCCTGGCGGAGGGCGTCGTCGAAGACAGCGTCGCCGGTCGTGTTCGCGAAATCGCCGAGGACGATCGTGTCGGTGGCGGTCAGCGTCGGCGTGGCTGGGCGCGATAGAGCGAAGTAGCCGCCGGCGGCGATGGCAAGCAATAATCCGATCGCAGCGGCCGCCATGGTCGTCCTTGACACGCGGGCTGGCGGTGGCGCCGGCGCTATCGTGTGCGAGTGCGCGCTCGGCTCGGTCGATCGTTTCAAGCGCTGGAGATCGGCGCGAAGGTCCGAAGCGTGCTGATGGCGGAGGTTGCGATCCTTCTCGAGCGCCTTGAGCAGAACTTGTTCGAGCGACTCGGGGAGGTCGGGCCGGAGCTTGCGGGGTGCCTGAGGCGCTTGATGGAGGATCGCGCCGCCGATGGCCGCGCTCGTGGCGCCGGCGAAGGCCGGCCTTCCGGTCGCCATCTCGTACAGCACCAATCCGAACGAGAACAAATCGCTCCGGACGTCGACCTCTTCCCCACGCAGCTGCTCCGGAGACATGTACGCGGCCGTGCCGATGGGGCTACCGGCTTCGGTGAGGAGCGCGCGTGTCTCGATCGCCGACGCGATCGCATCGGCAGCCCGAGGGTCGGTCTTCACGAGGCCAAAGTCGAGAATCTTCGGACCGCGCTCGGTCAGGAAGATATTGGCTGGCTTGATGTCGCGGTGAACGATGCCGGCTGCGTGCGCGACGTGAAGGGCATCGGCGAGCGCGCTCGCAACGTCGAGGACAACGGGCACATCGAGACGACCTCGCTGCAGGCGTTGCTGCAACGTCTCGCCCTGCAGGAGCTCCATGACGATGAACGCGTGCCCGTCGGCGTCCTCTCCAACGTCGTGGATGGTGCAGATGTTGGGGTGTTGCAGCGCCGCGACGGTTCGGGCTTCGCGTTGAAAACGCTCACGCGCTTGAAGCGAATCGGTGGAGTGGGACGCGAGCACCTTGATGGCGACATCTCGTCCGAGGCGCACATCACGGGCCTTGTAGACCTCGCCCATGCCGCCAGCCCCGAGCGAGCTCGTGATCTCGTACGGACCGAGGCGTGTGCCTGATCGCATGCGATCCCTGGGAAATAGTAGCGATTAGTGCACGATGAGGCCAATCACGATCAAACCAAACCGCAGCGTTCCCACGACCTTGCCGTTGAGCGATTGCGGCACGTCGAACACGACGCCTTTGTGTTCCTGATCGTTTGAGTAGGTCGAGAGCGGTGGGTCGGGGGCAAGCGGCGGATCGAGGCTCAACGACGCCGGGTGCGACGTGCCGATCGTTTGTTTCGACAGCGCGACGACGGGATCGAACCCGGTCGTCTTCGGATCCTGATCGACGGCTGCGGGGCTGAGCAGGAGAAACTCACGGTTCGGCGAGATGCCGAGGTGATCGCCGTTCTGCGGCTGCAAGCCGTAGCGAAGCGTGTAGACACCGGGCTTGACCGGCTTGCCACGAATCTCCTTGAAGCTTCCGGTGATGCGAACGGCGCCAACGAGCGTACCGCTCTCGACGTATTCCCAGCCCTCGCCTTGCGCCGTCACTTTCAGAGCGCTGACCCACCAGAGCTCCAAAGTCGTCTCGCCGCTCGCGACCTTGAAGCCCGACTTCTGCATCTCGGCTTTCACGCCAGCCGAGAGCTCTGCGGGCGGAGGCGCCTGGAGTGGGGATGGTGTGAGTGACTGTGCGTGAGCTGTGCTCGCAAGAATTGCGAGCGCGACACCGATACGCAGCGCAACCATAAACGTTTCTCGCTGCACTTTACCTTGGGCTCCTGAGCGAGTCGTTGCGTGTCGCGCAACGACGAGTCGAAGGGCCTCGCCGTAGCTCGCGGGCATCTAATGCGAGCGGTAAGCGGGCCTTTGCCTTTCGCCTTCTACCTTCTTCAGTAGGCGAACATTCCCCAGAACGCCGAGCGCTTGTCAGGCGCGCTCCATCTCGTGCCGAGTCCGGCGCCCACAAACGAGTGCGTCTCGGCTGTACCCATCGCCGATTGCGTCAGCGGAGAGAACGGCTTGAACCACTGCATCGCGCCGCAGCTCGGATCGTGCTTCATCTCTTTGTTGACGACGAGCTCCAACGTGTCGGGGACGCTCACCTCGACGTACTTCGGCGTCGTCGCGAAACGCACCGGGGCAGACTCAACGCGCACGATTTGGGAGATCAGGCCGCCCGAGAGCTCGCGTACGAGGGCGACGAGGGCATCGCGCTGCGACGAATTGGCGCGTAGATCGACGGTGATGATGGCCTTCACGCTCGTCGGCGCTTCGCCGCCCATCTCGCGCATGCCAAGGTTGCGATCGCCGGCGATGGCCGCGACCACTGTGAGTCCGTCAAGTTGGACGCCGTCGAAGCTCCCGCTCGCGATCCGCCACGCGAGAATCGCTTGCCGGCCCATCGTTTCGGCTTCGCTGTTCATGATGCAGCCGCCGGCAAAGACCTCGGCCGTGCGCGCTTCGACGTACTCGCCAAAGACCCGTCCGCGGTCCCCCGCCAACGCGGGATGGGCTGTCAACGTGACCGCCATCGCGATGATGAATACGGATTTCATGGCCGACTTCGAACGGTTCGTTGACGTCTTGAAGGCCGAATCATCACCGCCAGTGACGTTTCTCGCAGGCCTGCGAGACGTCCGCCCCGCCGTCCCTCGACGCTGCTCGGGACGCCCTGAGCATCGTCGAAGGGCGGAGGCGGGGCAAGATAACACTGCCCTAGCGAGGCGGAGCCTGTACACGATAGTCCGAGGCGAAGCCTCGCTAGTTGTTCGCGCAGGATAGCACAGCAGGCGTCCCACTTCCGGACGCCTGGGCGGAAGGCAGAAGGCATCAGACAGAAGGCAAAACTTGGGCGCGCCACCTGAAAAGGCGGTCTGGTTGGGCGATTTGCGTTCTGCCTTGTGCCTTGTGCGTTTTGCCTTTGAAGTAGGAACGTCTCTTGCTCTAGCGTCGGGCATGCTGTTGGACCTTCGCTCGGCCCTGCGTGCTGTGGCCAGAGCGCCCGGCTTTTTCCTGGGCGCCGTGCTCACACTGGCTCTGGGCTTGGGGGCCGTGACGACGGCGTTTGGGCTGTTGGCTGGCGCGCTTGGCGATTCGGGTGCGCGGTGGTCCGACGACCGAGTGGTGCTTTTCCTCACCGAGCGCGTCGCTGGACGAGACAATCGCACGCGATGGCCCTACGCCGCGGTGCGTGAGCTCCGAGACAGCGCGAAGAGTTTCGATCGCGTGGCGAGTTACACGACGGCCACGCTCAACCTGACGGGACCTGGCGAGTCGTCTCGCGTCGACATCGAGTTCGTGTCTCCCGCCTATTTCGAGATTGTCGGCGTGACGCCGCAGCTAGGGCGCACGCTGGCGGGCACGCGCGATGAAACTCCTGGAATTCCGGCCGAGGTGGTCATTGGATTCTCGCTCTGGCAGCGAGCCTTTGGTGAATCACCTTCTGTGCTCGGACAGACGCTGCGGCTCGCACGAGAGTCCCTCACCATCGTCGGCGTCATGCCGAGCGACGTCCGCGGTCTCAGTGGCAGAGCCGAATTGTGGGTGCCGCACACTCTGGCGCCTCGAGTGAGTTTTGGCGGGTATCTCACCTCGACCGAGTACTTCCACAACGTCATCGCCACACTTGCGAGCGGCGTGAGCGTGGTCGAAGCGCAAAGCGAATTGAACGTCATCGGGGCTCGCATCGCGACGATGTTGCCGCCGCGCTCGGACCGTGCGGAGAATCGGAACGCCATCGCGGTGCCGCTTCGAGAGGCGCAAACCAACGCTGCCGCCGTGCGCGCGAGGTTGTACGTGTCGATCGGAGCGGTTCTCGTGTTGCTGGTCGCAGGGGTCAACCTCGCTAACCTCGTTGGGACGCGAGTGGCCGCGCGTCAGCGAGAGTTCGGCGTTCGAGTGGCCATCGGGGCAAACCGGTGGCACGTCGTCCGAAGCGTCGCTGCGGAGATGCTTGTTGTGGCGCTCGCCGGTTTCGGGCTCGCGAGGATTCTGGCGGAGTGGACGCGGGACCTCGTGGTGTGGCTGATTCCCGCGAGCCTGGCCAACCCCGGCAACGACTACGGACAGCTTGCGAGCTTTGCGTCGCTCGATCTTGGCCAGACTGTGACCGCCACCGTCGCTCTGCTCGCGCTGGTCGTGATGGCAACAGCCAGCGCGTTGGCCACGCGGCCGGCCTTGCGGGCCGATCTGGTCTCGACGCTCCGAAGCGGTGGAGATCGGGCCAGCACGCGCGGGCCGGGTGGCAGTGAGCGCGCACTCCTCGCGTTGCAGGTTGCGGCGTCGATCAGCCTGGTGGCTTCTGCCGCGCTCGTCTTACGAAGCGTGCGCGAGCTCGATCGCATCGATCCTGGATTCGACTCCTCTCGGATGGTGGCCTTCTCGGTGGCCGCCGATCTTGCCGTGCAGCAACCAGACGCCGGCCGCGCCCTTGCCCAACGCCTGCTGGATGGACTCGCGAACGTGCGCGGTGTTGACAGCATCACGGTCGGCCAGTGCTCGCCCTTTGGGTCGCGGTGCGCTCGACTTGGGTTGGTGATCGAGGGGCGTCCGGAAACCGAGCGAGAGCCGCTAATCACCGGCTGGCATCGAGTGGGACCTCGGCATTTTGCCTCACTTGGGATACCAGTGATCCAGGGGCGCGATTTCACGGCGGACGATCGTCGAGGCCGGGCGCCGGTTGTGGCGATCAACCAGGTCGCGGCGAGGCGATTCTTTCCCGATCAGGATCCGATCGGGCGGCGCATTCGACTCCCGCAGGTCGTCCCTGGGGATCCTGAGATGGCGGAGATTGTCGCCGTCGTCGGCAACGTGCTGTATTGGCCGCCCGACCAGCCGCCAGGACCCGACGTGTATCAACCCGCCTTGCAGTTTGCGCTACCGTTCACAACGGTGATGGCCCGCGTCTCGCCGGGAGTCTGGCGTGTGGGATTTCTGTCGGCCGCCACTCGACAACCGGTTCTCGAAGATTTTCGACGTGCGCTCGGCGAGCTCGATCCAAACCTTCCCATGTTCGACGGCGTCGCGCTGGACGATCTCGCTCGGGCTGGACGGGCCGACCGGCGCTTCGTGTCGGCGTTGCTGACCTCGTGCGCGCTGCTGTCGCTGATGCTGGCCGCCGTCGGCATTTACAGCCTGACCGCGGGCTGGTTTCAGAGTCGGCAGAAAGAGCTTGGTGTTCGACTCGCGCTTGGAGCAAGTCCTGGCCGCCTCGTCCGCGGAGTCATGGCCAGCGCGCTCACGCAAACGGCGATCGGCGTCGGAGTCGGAGTCGTCGTTGCGCTTGGGGCGGGGCGACTGCTTCAGAGCCTGCTGTTTGGGATTGGACCCAACGATCCGTTCGCGCTCGGGCTGTCTGCGGTCGTGATGCTGAGTGTTGCCGCCCTGGCGTCATGGTTGCCCGCGCGACGTGCGTTCCGAATCGATCCTGCGGAGCAGTTGCGCGCGGAGTGAGAGGGTGTCAGACACCGTCTCACTCGCAGCAGCCGCGGCCGCCGGAGTGGTGACACGATGACGGGTGCACCGACTTGCCGTCGGGGCCGAGCGCTTTTTGCGTACG
>JBOGIV010000143.1:0-4267 GCA_050747925.1 Vicinamibacterales bacterium | reverse complement strand
GTCCTCCGATGCCCAACCCGGCCTTGATGGGGCCGGGAAAAACCGCCACGCCCTCGGCCTTTTCCATAATCGACCGGGGTATGCCCTTATCTTCGGCCGCCATCATTTCCGACATGACCGTCGTCGCTTCTGCGACGCGTTTGGCTTCGTCAGACTGCGCGGCGGGACGCGTTGTGGCCACTGAGAGGATGGCCGCAATGGTGAGGGCAATAGTGATGTTGCGCATACGTCAACTATTGCACAGGTTTCGACAGGTCCACGGGTTCGAACCAGCGGAACCTGTGGAACCTGTAGACCTCGTGGAACCTGTTTAAAGAATATTCGGCGCCGCGGCCCTGTAATCTGCGCCGAGGATCGTTACCGAGTTGGCGCCCAGCCAGCCGTCAACGATTTTGGCATAGACCGCGCGAAAGTCGGTTTCGTACTTCACGTCAGCCGCGTTGTTCTCGAGGGTCGGGTTTGCCGGATCAAGGCTCAGGCTTGGCGCGGTGCCATAGATTCCTCCGCGCACGAGGCCGCCGATGGCAAACATGTTCGCGCCCGAACCGTGGTCGGTGCCCTGGCTGCCGTTTTCGGTAATGCGCCGTCCGAATTCGGAGTAGACCAGAATCAGTGTGTTGTTGAGGAGACTTTGATTGCTCAGGTCGTCGTGGAATGCTTTGAGCCCATCGCCCACGGTGGCCATCAAGTTGAAGTACGAGCCGGCGTTGGTGCCTTGCTGGGAGTGGGTGTCGAATCCTCCGGTCTGCACCCAGAAGATCTTCGTGCCGATGCCCACGTTCATCGCGCCGGCGACGGCTTGCAGTGCCTGACCGAACCCGTTGTTGGGATAGGTGAGGGAGGGGCGATAGTTCGCGACGGTCGCGACCCTGTCGAGAGTTGCCAAAGCGGCTTGAGCGGTGGAGTTCACAAACGACAGGTACGGAATCTCGACCGGCAGATGTGACGCGATCTTGGTCTGCGCGGTCCGCTCGAAGACTCGTTCGGTCGCGCTATTGGGACTGGAAAAGCTGTATGTCGTCGGATTGGTGATGGCAGGCACGCCAACGGTGCGTGACATCAGCGGGCGCGGCGTCTCTCGTTGCGTGTTCCAGGCCACGAGCGGATCGAGGGGCGTGGCCAGGCCATCGAGATAACGTCCCAGCCAGCCGGTGCCCTGCGTGTTATCTGTCGTCGCGGTGCCCCAGATGTCGTAACCGGTGAAATGCGATCGACTCTGATTCGCGTAGCCGGTCCGCTGAACGATCGCCAGACGTCCCGCATCGAAAATGGCCTTCAACCCTGTGAGCCTGGGGTGGAGGCCGAGATCCACTTTCGATGCGTCGCTGCCAATCTGGAGCACGTTGGCGGGCGGAATCGCGAGCGTGGGCCGTCGCGACGCGTAGTTGGAATCGCGATAGGGAACGATGGTGCTCAGAGAGTCGTTGCCGCCGGAGAGGTACACGATCACGAGCGTCCGCGAGGACGAGCCCTGCGCGGAGGCGAGGTCGCACAAGAACTGCGGGGCCGCAAATCCAAACGTGAAGGCGGTGACGCCGCCCTTGACGAATTGCCGTCGTGAGACATTCATATCGACCCCACCAGTCCTGATTCCGTGCCTGCCCCTACCCGGCCTACCTGCCCCACCCGCCTACCCGGCCTACCCGGCCTACCAGCCCTACCCGGCCTACCTGGCCTACCAGCCCTACCCGGCCTAATTGAACTGATATTCGCCGGCGCCGACGATTAAGCGGGCGAGGCCGGCGGTTTTGGTCTGGAGCTGCGTGTCGCTGCCGCTCCACGCCGGCCCCGCTTTCAGATATTCGAGCATCGCCGCGGTCGCCGTGCTCGAGAACCCCATCGTGGGGAACCGATTGAGCAGATAGCTCAACACCCGCTCTGGTGACTGCCGATACGGCTGCGCGTCGCGAGCCAGGTTGAACTTCTGATTGCCGGCCAGCGTCGATGAAAAGTTCATCCGCGACAGCATGGACGAGGTCGAGATCCAGCCTGGACCAAGCTCCCAGCCGTTCACGTCAGGCGGCTCGAACAGCTGCTGGCCCATGTTGGCGAGCGGCGTGATCGCCGTATCGACGGAGAGTCCGTTCCACCCCATCTCCTTGATGGCGCGCGTCACGTATTCGACCGGCCACGAATATCGCTGGAACGTGCTGCGAGTCAGGAACTCATCCGACAGGAAAATCCGCTGCAGCATCGCCTTGATGCTGAAGTTGCTCGACAGGTAGGCTTGGGCGATTTGATTGATGACCGTACCGTCGGGTGGCGTGATCTCATTGACGAAGAAGCGCCACAGCTTGTTGGCCAGCCGTTGCGCGGTCGCGGGATGTCGGGCCAGCGCGTTGATGAAGTCGATGCCGTCCTGCATGCCAGCCGCAGCGGCACGAGCCGGAATCGTGCGGCTGCCGTCTGGGAAGATCGCGAACGTGAATTCTTTGGCGTTGGTATCGTGATTGTTGGCCTGATATTGAAAGGCGTAGTAGCTGTTCACCTGATCGGCGCGATCGCCGAGCAGCTGGATGTTCCAGCCCGTGAACACGCGAGCCGCGGCATAGACATCCTGCTCGGTGTAATGGCCAAGACCCATCGTGAAGAGCTCCATGATCTCTCGACCAAAGTTCTCCTGCGGGCGGGTCCTGGTGTTGGTGCGTCCATCGAGCCAGACGATCATCGCGGGGTCTTTCGCGACTTCGATGAGGAGATCGCGGAAGTTGCCGGTCGCATAGTCGCGGAACAGGTGAATCTGTCCCTTGAACGCTCTGTTGAAGTTGGCAGGATTGGCGTCCATCATCTTGGCGCCATGGACCGCCCCGAACGCACCGGCTACTTTGCTGTACGCGGTGGCAAAGTGGTTGTGCCAGAAGAGCGCCATCTTCTCTTCGAGCGGGCGCTGCGTATGGATCATCCGGAACAGCCACCGCTGGCGCGCGTCGTTGATGACGGTATCTGGTGAGAACTGACCTCTCGTCGTGACTCCGGCGTACGCCGGGTTGTTGATTTTGGAATCGACGTCGGCCGGCTGCGATTCGTAGTTGAGCAGCTGCGAGACCACTTGCGTCTCGGGAACGTCTGCCCAGTAGGTCATCAGTTCGGGGCTGGCCCCGAACGTCATCCGGCGCAGGATGTGCTCGAGCATCGCTCAATCCTCTGTGCTGCCGGCCGGAGCCGCAGCTTTGGAAAATACAAAAGCCGACTCGAACACGCGAAAATGTGAGTTCCGCCGAGCCGGCTGTCCGTCGAACAGATTAGACCTGATCGACCTTCGTCTAGTTACACCCTATCTTACTGCCGCGGCATCGTGGGGGAAGCGGCCACGCGACCAAGACTCAACAGATTTGCCATGATTCTAAATGCACCGTCCGTGCCGTTGGGAAGCTGCCGCCACAAACCAAGGCCGACGTAAATCCACCGGCCGTCGCCTACCCGTGCTTCTACGAGCGCACCTCGTTTGTTGCCCCGGTTGTAGAGGAAGGGCTCGTTCAGCTCGACCAGGTCCGTATATCGCGGATCCCGGCCGCCGGTGTCGAAAAAGTAGAGGCCTCGCTCCTGAACCCAACCCAGCCAGTCGGCTCGGCCGATGGCGTTTGGAGTCGTAAACACGGGGTGACCCGGCACGAGCACTCGAGGCTCAGCATTCTCATCGGTCACCCGCTCGCGGCCGACTTTTCCAGGAAACGGTCCGTACTGCGCGTCGTTGAACTCGAACTTGTTGTACTGAACGATGACGGCGCCGCCGGCCCGTGCAAAGTCGAGAATCCGATGGTTGTACGCGCGCAGGTCGCTCCGGCGCTCGTAGGCGCGAACGCCGGTGACAATCACGTCATAGCGCGACAGATCGCCCCATGCGAGCTCGTCGGCGCCGATGAACGAGAGCTTGACGCCCAGTTGCTCCAGCGCGGCAGGCACTTCGTCGCCAACGCCCATGATGTAGCCGACGCCCAGGTTGGGCTTCACGGCCACGTCGAGCGCCTTCACGGTCACCTCCGGCGCCACCAGTACGTGCCGTCGCGTGGTGTGAGGATATTCCACCACCTGATAGCCGTCCCTGTACGATGCCGCTCCAGATCGCACGACCGCGCTCACTTTGAAGGTGTTGCTTCCGCTTTGCTTCATCGCCGAGGCAATCACGGGCGGCGGCGGGACGTCGAGCGCGAATCGGACGGTCATCGCCTCGTCTTCTTTCGAGAAGCTCACCGGCTGAGTTGGCGGTGTCGCTCGCCAGCCCTGAGGCACATCAAGCGTGACATCTGCCTTCGCTGGACCTCTGGCG
>JBOGIV010000142.1:0-14992 GCA_050747925.1 Vicinamibacterales bacterium | reverse complement strand
GTGCTGGCGTTCACGTTGCCGTGGTTCGCGTTCATGGGCGGCTACGTCAGCAAGCTGCGCGACGACATGCGCGAAGCGAATCGTGAGCTCGCGTCGGCAAAGGAGGCGGCGGAAGCGGCAAGTCGCGCGAAGAGTACGTTTCTTGCGAGCATGAGCCACGAGATCCGCACACCGATGAACGGGGTCATTGGCGCGACGAGTTTGTTGCTCGACACAAGCCTGACCGCCGAGCAGCGCGAACAGGTCGAGATGATCCAGGCCAGCGGCAACGGGCTGCTCGCGATCATCAACGACATCCTCGACTTCTCGAAGTTTGACGCCGGAAAGCTGCAGCTGGATCTGCAGCCCTTCAACCCGCGCGCCGTGGTTGAGGAGGCGCTGCAGCTCATCGCGCCTGAGGCGCTGACGAAAGGGCTGGCACTTCGGTCGCACATCGATCCCGCCGTCCCGCGGCTGCTCGTGACTGACGCCACCCGGGTTCGCCAGATCCTGGTCAACCTCCTGGGTAACGCCGTGAAGTTCACCGAGTCGGGCGTCGTGTCGGTCGAAGTCTTCGCCGCGATTCAGCCCGCATCGGGTTTGTTCGAGCTTCACTTCACGGTGAAGGACACTGGTATCGGCATTCCGGCGGATCGGCTCGACCGGCTCTTCAAATCCTTCAGTCAGGTGGACGCGTCAACCAGCCGCCGGTACGGCGGAACGGGGCTCGGCCTGGCGATTTGCCGGCTGCTGACGGAGCTACTCGGCGGCCGGATTTGGGTAGAGAGCGAGCCAGGCAAGGGCTCCCGCTTCTCGTTCACGATCGCCGGACCTGCCGCAAAGCCGCGCGAGCTGTCGCGGCCAGAAGCGGCCGACGAGGCGCAGCCGGCCTCGGGCACGCCGTTGGCAGAGCGCCACCCTCTTCGCGTCCTGGTCACCGAAGACAACCTGATTAACCAAAAGATCGCAGTGGCCATGCTGGCGCGACTTGGGTATCAGGCCGACCTGGTGGTCAACGGGCTGGAGGCGGTTGAAGCCGTTCGGCGAATGCAGTACGACGTGGTTTTCATGGATCTCCAGATGCCGGTCATGGATGGCCTCACGGCCATGCATCAGATCGCCAGGGAACATCCGGTCGGCCGGAGGCCGCGAGTCGTGGCCATCACCGCCAACGCGTTCGAGGAGGATCGTAGGGCCTGCCTCGCCGCCGGAATGGACGACTACCTCAGCAAACCGCTGCAGAAAGATCAGCTCGAAGCGGCGCTCAACCGCTCCGCTCGCCTCGCGGCGCTCGACTCACGAAGCGCCTAAGATTAGATCGACCAGATCGAAGCTCAAGAGATCATTCGATCAACAGATCACCAGATCGATCAACAGATCACCACGTCACGAGATCACGAGATTCCCCAATCTCAGCTATAGTCGATCCTTCTATGCCCCCGCAGTTTGTCTACACCATGAAAGGGCTCGGGAAGGTGTATCCACCCGACGCCCAAGTTCTCGAGGACATCTGGCTTTCGTTTCTGCCGGGCGCCAAGATTGGCGTACTCGGGTTGAACGGAGCTGGGAAGTCGTCGATCCTGAGGATCATGGCGGGTGTCGACACCAGCTTCATCGGCGAAGCGTTTCCAGGACAAGGTGTGAGCGTCGGCTTTTTGCCGCAGGAGCCGACGCTCGATCCGTCGAAGGACGTGCGCGGCAACGTCGAAGAAGGCGTCGCGGCCATCACGGCGCTGCTCGATCGCTACGATGCGGTCAACGCGAAGCTCGGCGAAGACCTGTCGCCCGACGAGATGGAGAAGGTCCTCGACGAGCAGTCGAGGCTGCAGGACAAGATCGACGCCACCAACGCATGGGATTTGGATTCGCGGCTCGACCTGGCGATGGATGCGCTTCGCCTTCCGCCCGGCGACGCCGATGTGAGCACGCTGTCGGGCGGCGAGCGCCGGCGTGTGGCGCTCTGCAGGCTGTTGCTGTTGTCGCCAGACCTGCTCCTCCTCGACGAGCCGACGAACCATCTCGATGCCGAGTCGGTCGCCTGGCTCGAGCGGTTCTTGAAGGACTATCCAGGCACGGTCGTGGCCGTGACCCACGATCGGTACTTCCTGGACAACGTGGCCGGCTGGATTCTCGAGCTCGATCGCGGCACCGGCTACCCGTACCAGGGCAACTACAGCGGGTGGCTGGAGCAGAAACAGAATCGGCTGGCTCAAGAAGAAAAAGCGGAGACCAAGCGCCAGCGATCGCTCCAGCGCGAGCTCGAGTGGATTCGCATGTCGCCGCGTGCGCGCCAAGCCAAAGGAAAGGCTCGCCTCAACGCCTACGAGAGCTTGCTGGCGGAGGACTCAGCTCAAAAGCTCGACTCGGTCGAGATTTACATTCCCCCCGGCCCTCGACTCGGCGACATCGTGGTCGAGGCGCGGGGGTTGCGCAAAGCGTACGGCGACACGGTACTGTTCGAGGATCTGACGTTCACCCTGCCACGAGGCGGCATTGTCGGCGTGATCGGTCCTAACGGCGCCGGCAAGACGACGACGTTCAGGCTGATCACCGGGCAGGAGCAGCCCGATGCCGGCACGTTGAGGTTGGGGGAAACCGTACAGTTTGGCTACGTCGATCAGTCACGCGACGCGCTGGCACCCAACAAGACCGTGTTCGACGAGATCTCGGGCGGCGAAGACGAGCTGGTCATGGGCAAGCGGACCGTGCCGTCGCGTGCCTACGTGTCGTGGTTCAACTTCAAAGGCGCGCAACAACAGCGGAAGGTGGGAACACTTTCTGGTGGCGAGCGCAACCGCCTCCACCTCGCCAAGCTCTTGAGACGCGGCTGCAACCTACTGCTGCTCGACGAGCCAACCAACGACCTCGACGTGGACACACTGCGCGCCCTCGAGGACGCACTGCTGAACTTCGCCGGGTGTGCGGCGGTGATCAGCCACGACCGCTGGTTCCTCGATCGCATCGCGACGCACATCCTGGCGTTCGAAGGCGACAGCCGCGCGGTGTGGTTTGAGGGCAACTATCAGGACTACGAAGCCGATCGCAAGCGCCGCCTCGGCGCTCAGGCGGACCAGCCGCATCGCATCAAATATCGGAAACTCACTAGGAGTTGAAACATAGGCCCTATGACCCCTGAACATGCCCACTTCCTCGCGCAGGCCGTAGGACAGAACCTGCAGCGCGAATGGATGCTCACCTATAAGGTGATTCGCGCGATTCCTGAGCCCAACAAAACCTGGAAGCCCGATGCCACGTCGCGGTCGGCGTGGGAGCTGGCGACTCACATCGCCGCCGCCGATGTTGGCTTCCTCAACGGCGTCTTCGATCTCAGCTATGCCAACGCGTTTCCGAAGCTCACCGCGACGACGGTCGAGGAACTGGCCGAGTGGTACAAGCACGAGTTCCCCAAGACACTCGAGCGAGTCATGGCGCTCGACGGCGTGCATCTCGCCAGGCACGCGCAGTTCAAGACCCTGGACTGGGCGGCGGCGCGGTTCGTGTTCTTCTGCAACAACCACATGATTCACCACCGCGGCCAGCTCGCTTCCTACCTGCGCCCCGATGGGCGGAACGGTGCCGAGTATCTACGGCTCCTCTGCGGATGAGCCTTATCAACAGAGAAGCTCACCCTGTCTGGCGTCGCGGCGGCTGCATTCGCGCTGTCCGCGTGCGCGGCGCCAGGACCGGACAGCGTTCTGCTGAACGGCACGGGCGCGCTGGCGGATCTCGCCGTGCTCTCCGCGGACCTCTTTACGGCTCCGGTGCGCGACCTGCCGGCGATGAAGAGCGTGCTCACCCTTGTCGGCGGCCGGATCGCGCATGATTCCGGGGTCGTGGGGCGGTAGAGAGCCCGCCCCCCCCAACATCCGACCCCCGACTTCCGAATGTTCCCCGACCTCCGCTCCTTCCTCGATCGCCTTCGACGCGATCGCGATCTCGTCGAGATCACGGTCCCTGTGGATCCCGCGCTCGAAGCCGCCGAAATCCATCGGAGGGTCATCGCGGCCGGCGGGCCTGCGCTGCTCTTCACCAACGTGAAGGGGGCGGCGTTTCCGCTCGTCACCAATCTGTTCGGCACCGCGAGGCGAGCCGAGCTCGCATTTGGGACGCGGCCGCTCGAGCTGATCAAGCGAGTCGTGCATCTGGCCGAGACGCTGCTTCCTCCGTCGCCCGGCAAGCTGTGGGCCGCACGAGATGTGGCGCTCGAGCTCTTCAGGGTCGGGACGAAACGCGAGGGAACCGGCCCGGTCCTCGACGTCGTGACCTCCGAGGTTCGGCTCGATCGACTGCCCGTCGTGACGTGCTGGCCGGAAGACGGCGGTCCGTTCATCACGCTGCCGCTCGTCTACACCGCGCATCCTGATCGGCCCGGTCACAACCTCGGCATGTATCGCCTGCAGGTCTATGACACGCGATCGACGGGCATGCATTGGCAGATCGGCAAGGGGGGTGGATTCCACTACGCGCGCGCCGAGGCAAAGGGCCAGGCGCTGCCGGTCACCGTGTTCCTGGGCGGGCCGCCCGCACTGATCCTGTCGGCGGTCGCACCGCTGCCGGAAAACGTGCCCGAACTGATGCTCGCCTCCCTGATCGCGGGCGCGCGATTGCCACAGGTCACGGTCGCAGGTCACCAGCATCCGCTGATTGCGTCAGCCGAGTTCGCGCTCTTGGGCGAGGTCGCGCCAAACCGCCGGCATCCGGAGGGCCCATTCGGCGATCACTACGGCTATTACTCGCTGCAACATGACTATCCGGTCTTCGATGTGAAACAGATCGCGCACCGGCGCGATGCCATCTATCCGGCCACGGTCGTCGGCAAACCGCGACAGGAGGACTTCTTCATCGGCGATCTGCTGCAAGAGTTGTTGTCACCACTCTTCCCACTGGTGATGCCCGCCGTCGATCGCCTCTGGTCGTACGGCGAGACCGGCTACCACTCGCTTGCCGGCGCAGTCGTCAAGCAGCGATACCAACGCGAAGCGATGGCGAGCGCGTTCCGCATCCTCGGCGAAGGGCAGTTGTCCCTCACAAAGTTCGTGCTCCTGACCGATCGGGTAGTGGATCTGAAGGACTTCCGTGCCACGCTGGAGCATATCTTGGCCCGCACCAACCCGCAGAGCGACCTCTACGTGTTCGCGAATCTCTCGATGGATACGCTGGACTATACGGGCCCCAGCGTGAACGAGGGATCGAAAGGTGTATGGCTTGGGCTGGGCGATCCGGTCCGCGACTTGCCGAAAGCGTTTCAGCCATCAACCCCTCCGCCTTCGGATGTCACCGACGTTCGTGTGTTCTGTGCAGGCTGTCTCGTGGCCGGCGCTCGCCCGTTCGCCGAGGATCGAGAGGCCGCTTCTCGCATCGCTCGGCATCCGGCGTTTGCGGGGTGGCCGCTGATCGTCTTGAGCGACGAGCCCGCACGCGCGGCACGAAGCGTCACGAATTTTCTGTGGACGACGTTCACGCGATTCGAGCCGGCGGCGGACGTTCACGCAGCCGACCAGCGTGTGGTACGACACCACATCTCGTACGAAGCCCCCGTCGTCATCGATGCGCGCCTGAAGCCGTGGTACCCGAAAGAGCTTTCCTGTCGTGACGACATCGCGGCACGCGTGACCGAACGTTGGCGCGAATACTTTCCGAACGCCCCAGTTGAGATGGGCGATTCGGAGCGTGGGCATCTCGACTAGCGACTAGCGAATGGCGAATAGCGAACAGCCGATAGCGAACGGCGAATGGCAGAGCGCGTGGGATAATCGACGCGTGAGCGATACGACGACCAAGGGAATCCGCGTCCAGGTTACGGCCCGCTATCATCCCGAACGCAGCGCGCCGTCGGGGAAGCAGTACTGGTTCTCGTACCACATTCGCGTGTCGAACGTCGGGCAGGAAACCGCGCAGCTGATCAGCCGGCATTGGATCATTACCAACGCGGATGGCGAGCAGCAGGAAGTGAAGGGGCCGGGTGTTGTCGGAGAACAGCCCGTGCTGCCGCCAGGAACCGCGTTTGAATACACGAGCTATTGCAATCTGACCACCAGCGTGGGCACGATGCACGGCAGCTATACGATGGTGACGCCGGGCGGCGACACGTTCCAGGCGACGATCGCCCCGTTCACGCTGGCTGTGCCGAATGCGTTGAACTAAGGCAGGCATCGGATCTTGTAGAGGCGGCCCTTTAGGGTCGCCTAGAAGGTTTAGATCACATGGCGCTGATGGGACCCGGGACTCCGAGCATGCGTCGCGCAGAAGTCGGTGGCCGGCGTCTAGCAGCCATCACAGCGCGAGGGCCGATCGCATCCCGTGAGGCGGTGGCCGCACAGACGCTCAAGAAGAAGGTGGACTCGGCGGCCGCGTGGCGCGAAGCGCGAGAGCTGCTGTGGACCCACAGACGACGTCTGCTGCTTGGCCTCGTGTTGATGCTCGTCAGCCGGCTTGCCGGTGTGGTCCTGCCCGCGCTCTCCAAGATCGTCGTGGACGAAGTGTTCGTGAAAGGGCGGCACGAGCTGCTCGTGCCCATTGCGCTCGCGGCCGGAGCGGCCACCGTTGTCGCGGCCGCGACAGGCTTTGCCCTCTCGCAGATTCTTGGCGTCGCGGCGCAGCGCGCGATTACTGACATGCGGAAGCGCGTGCAGGCCAAGGTGATGCGCCTGCCGGTCCGCTACTTCGACTCCACGCAGACCGGTATCCTGCTGTCGCGCATCATGAGCGACGCTGACGGGATTCGTAATCTCGTCGGCACGGGTCTGGTGTCGCTGGTCGGCGGCCTGGTCACGGCGGTGATTAGCCTGGGCGTGTTGTTGTATCTCAATTGGCGGCTCACCATCGTCACCGCGATCGTGCTCGCTGGTTTTGGCGGCGGCATGGCCTACGCGTTCCAGCGGCTGCGCCCGCTATTCCGTGAGCGGGCCAAGATTCAAGCCGAGGTGAGCGGCCGGCTCACTGAAGCGTTGGGTGGCATCCGGATCGTCAAGAGCTATACGGCTGAGAAACGCGAAGAGATCGTGTTCACCAAGGGGGCCCACCGGCTCTTCCGCAACGTCGCGCAGACCATGACGGGGGTGTCCGCCACGACCTCGGGAGGCACGGTGATTGTCGGCGTCATCGGCGTCGTGATGATCTGGCTCGGCGGCAGCGACATCGTCGCTGGGAAGATGACGCTTGGCGACTTCGTGATGTACATCTTCTTCATCGGCCTGATGGCGGCGCCGCTGATCTCGTTCGCGAGTATCGGCACGCAGATCACCGAGGCGTTTGCCGGGTTGGAGCGCATTCGTGAAATCCTCAACATGCAAACTGAGGACGAAGCCGACGCCGGCAAGGCGGAGCTGGGGACGATCAAGGGCGACATTCGATTCGAGGACGTCTGGTTCGAGTACAACCCGGGCACGCCGGTCCTCAAGGGCGTGACCTTTCACGCCGCGCCGGGCACGACGACGGCGCTCGTCGGATCGAGCGGATCGGGCAAAAGCACGCTCATCAGCCTGGTGATGGCGTTCAACCGGCCGCTCAAGGGTCGCGTGGTCGTCGACGGCAAGGACCTGGACCACGTGCCGCTGCGCGACTATCGCGAGCAGCTCGCGTCGGTGCTGCAGGAGAACTTCCTGTTCGATGGGACGATCGCGGAGAACATCGGCTATGCCAAGCCGGGCTCGAGCCGCGAAGAGATCGTGCACGCGGCGAGGGTGGCGCACTGCGAGGAGTTCATTCTGCGCTTCCCGGATGGCTACGACACGGTGGTCGGGGAGCGCGGCATCAAGCTCAGCGGCGGCCAGCGCCAGCGGGTCTCGATCGCGCGCGCGATTCTGGCGGCCCCGACCATTCTGATTCTCGACGAGGCGACGTCGAGCCTGGACTCCGAGAGCGAGGAGATGATCCAGGACGGCCTGAAGAACCTGCGCACGGGCCGAACGACGTTCGTCATCGCGCACCGGTTGTCGACGATCCGCAGCGCGGATCAGATTCTGGTGATGGAAGGCGGCGAGATTGTCGAGCGCGGGCGGCACGACGAGCTGCTGGCGCGCGACGGCCGTTATCGTCAGCTCTACGACAAGCAGTACAAGCTGGAGACCAACCGCTTCATCAACCCGGGCGAGGACTGGACACCCGAGGAGAAGAAGCTGGTGGAGGCGCGGCCAGCCTCCACACAGTTATAGACAGGTTCCTCAGGTTCAACAGGTTCCACAGGTTCCTCAGGTTCGACAGGTTCGAACCCGTGGAACCAGTAAAGCGCGTGGAACCCGCGGAGCTTATTTCCAGTATCTTTGTCTCTGAGGGACCAACTGAGTGCTGAGCAACCCTGAAGACATGCTGTCGATTCTGCTGGGCGGCGCGTTGGGTCGTTCTGGTCGCAAGCGCGCGCGTCGAGCGGCCTCGTTTCTGAGCGGCAGAGGTGGGTTTCTCACCGCCAGCTCGTTGATGGCCGCCGCCGGCGTCCTGTGGGGGATCTACGACAGCGTGAAGGCCGGCAACACCGGCGCCATTCCTCCACTGCCGTCGACGCCTCCTGTCGCGCCGGGCGCTCCAGCTCCCGCCGGCGTGCTGACCGGCGCTGAGTCTCTGCCAGCCGACATCCTTCGCATCGTTCGTCTCGCCGTCTCCGCCGCTCGCGCCGATGGCACGCTCTCTCCCCAGGAGCGCGGCATCATCCGCGAGCGCGCGAAAGCCGCCGGACTGGAATCGATCGTCGACGTCGAGCTTGGTGTGACGCGCGCGCTCGCAGACATCGTCGGCGGTGTCACCGACCCCGCAGCCAAGCGGGATCTCTACATCCTCGTCTTCACGATTGTCCGCGCCGACGAGTCGGTGACCGGCGCCGAGCGCGTCTATCTCGCGCAACTCGCGTATCAGCTTGGCCTCGACACTGAAACCGTGGGCCGGCTTGAAACGGAAACCGCGGCAAAGATCGACGCTCAGGAGTAATTGAAACCGAGAGACTGATCGCAGTAGAGGCGGGTCTTCCGCCTACGCTGACGCTTCGGCGGACCGCTGTAGCCTTGGCGAAGGCTGGTCAGACCCGCCTGCAAGCGGTCGGGACGAGCGAGTGGCGAGGGCGATTAGCGAATCGAGAAATAACGACAGCGAAGGAGTCCACATGCCCGCAGCGCAACAGTGGTACATGGCCATCGGCGGCCACCAGGTCGGCCCCGTGAGCCAGGACGAGATCATCTCGAATCTCAAGAACGGCAGCATCGACGCCGAGACGCTCGTCTTCACCGCCGGGATGGCCACGTGGCAGAAGGTGAAGGACGTGCCGGCCTTCGCGGCCTTCGTCATGTCTGACGCGGGCGCCGGTCCGGCCGCAGCCGGCTTTACTCCGCCACCGCCCCCCGGTCGCCGCGCGCACGACATCGACTTCACGATCCACGGCTCGGAGATGCAGTTTGTCGAGGTCGAGCTCGATCCGGGTGAGGGGGCGGTCGCCGAAGCCGGCGCCATGATGTACATGACCGGCGGCATCAGCCTCGAAACCGTGTTCGGTGACGGCAGCCACGCCCCGTCTCGCGGTGTGGTGGACGCGCTCATCGGCGCCGGCAAGCGGTTGCTGACAGGTGAGAGCTTGTTCATGACCGTGTTCACGAATCCGGGACAAGGCAAGCAGCGCGTCGCGTTCGGTGCGCCCTATCCCGGCAAAATCATCCCCATGGATCTGAAGCTGCTCGGCGGCCACCTGGTCTGCCAGAAGGACTCGTTCCTCTGCGCGGCCCGCGGTGTGTCGGTCGGCATCGCGTTTCAGCGAAAGCTTGGCGTCGGGATCTTCGGCGGTGAGGGCTTCATCATGCAGAAGCTCGAAGGCGATGGCCTCTGCTTCGTGCACGCCGGCGGGATGATCCATCACATCGAGTTGGGTATGGGCGAGACGCTACGTGTGGACACCGGCTGCCTCGTCGCGCTGCAGCCGAGCGTCAACTACGACATCCAGTTCGTAGGGAAGGTGAAGACCGCGCTCTTCGGCGGCGAAGGGATTTTCTTCGCGACGCTGACCGGTCCCGGCAAAGTGTGGCTGCAGTCGCTGCCGCTCAGCCGCATGGCCGATCGCATCTACTCGGCGGCGCCGCAGACGAAGGGCTGGCGTAAGGAAGAGGGGTCGGTGCTCGATCGCGCGTTCGGCCTCGGCGATCTCATCGACGGCAATCGATGATCCGGTAGTCGCTGGTCGGGAGTCGAACGGACACTCGACCCCCGACGCCGCCTGCCCTGAGCGAGGTTGGCGCATGACTGGAGGCACGACCGAAGTCGTGCCCTACTACGCCGAGTCGAAGGGTGTTACGATCTCGGGCCCATGACACGAGGTCTGGCGGTCGCGCTGGCGGCCTTTGCGATCGGGCTCGCCGCGGCCGCTTCCGCGCAGGTCCGCACGGCATTCCCCGAAAAACGCGGGTTGAAGCTCACCGACTTCCCGCGCGTGGTCAAACTCGCCAATAACGTCTACGGCTACGAGGAAATCCGTCAGCCGGGCTTCACGACGGTGTCGATGTTCGTCGTCGGCAACGACGGCGTCCTGATTGCCGACGGGCAGGGAAGTCCGGCCGCGACGCAGAGGTTGCTCGACGAGATCAAGAAGGTCACCCCCAAGCCGGTCAGGTGGTACATCGTCGGATCCGACCACGGCGATCACACGGCGGGCAACTCCGTGCTGCCGAAAGACATCACGTTCATCGTCTCCAGGAATTCCAAGGCGCAGCTCGAGCGCGACGCGGCGAATCCCAAACGGCCACCGAGCGCGCCGGCCGTGATTGTGCCGCCGGCGGCAATGACCGGCGAGACCCAGTCGCTCAACGTCGGCGGCATCGAGGTGCAGGCGATCTTCGCGGGACGTGCCCACACTGGTGGTGATCTGCTCGTGTATCTGCCGAAGGAGAAAATCCTGTTCATGAGCGAGGTCTACCTGAACCGCGTTTTCCCGGCGATGCGGTCAGCCTATCCTCGCGAGTGGGTGGCCGTGATCGACAGGGCGCTGAAGATGGACGTCCAGCGCTTCGTGCCGGGCCACGGCTTTATCGAGGAGCCGGCGAACTCGCGCGAGGAGCTCGTCGAGTACCAGAAGGCGCTCCGCTACGTGATCGACGAGGTGAATCGACTGCACAAGACGAGTCTGTCAGCCGACGAAGCGATCAAGCAGGCGAACTGGGGGCCGTACAAAGAATGGTTCCTGGTCGATCAGCAGGGCCCGATCGCGGTGCGCAAGGTTTACGAAGAGATAGAGGGAAAACTCAAATAGCCGGCACCCGACCCCCGACTCCCGACCAGCGACCACCGACTACCGACCCCCGACTCCCGACTCTCGAGAATATGGCCGAGCAGACATACGCGACCCACCGACATCGCCCGTGGCTCTTCAATATCGCCTCGTTCTTCTGGGCGATAGCGGTGGCCTCCGTGATCATGCGCTCACCGGGCCGGTGGATCACGATGGCCAGCGAACTGGCGACGCTGGCCACGTTGGGCGTGCTGATCTGGATGGCGCGCTCGTATGCCATCAGACTTCAGGATCGAATCATTCTGCTCGAGATGAAAGTGCGGGCCGCCGAAATGTTGCCGGCCGGCGAGGACGCCAAGCTCGCGCAGCTCACGAAGTCGCAGATCATCGCACTACGATTCGCCTCGGATGCCGAACTGAGCGACCTGCTCGATCGCGCCGTTCGCGACAAGCTGTCGTCGAAGGAAATCAAGATGGCGATCAAGAGCTGGAAGCCCGATCTCCTCAGGACCTGACGCTGCCTCGGAACATGCCGAAGCAAGAAAACAGAAGCAAGAAGCAAGAAAGCGCGCGCTCTCGGTGACCCCAGACGAGCAACAAGAGGTCCGCCGCCTGATCGAGGCGCACGAGCGGACGGTCCAGATTTGTCGCGCGTGCGCCCAGACGGCGCGAGACCTGGCGTGGGAGGTGAAGCGCGGCGGTGCGCCGACCCAGGAGTCGCTGTCGACGACGATCGCTGAAGTCGAGAAAGTCCTCGAAGACCTCGGTCGAGTCGAGACGATCATCGCGGAGATGAAGTCCGCGCTGTGGTGAACCTGGCCCGCCTGCGCTCGCACAGATTGCTCGCGAGCTTCGGCGAGGTCCGCCGTAGCGGCCTTCGGCCGCGGAGGCGGAAATGAGAAAACCGGTTGTCCTCATCACCGGCGCTGGCGGCGAGATCGGCCACGGCCTGATTGCGCATCTGGCCCAGGCCGGCGCCCATCCCGTCATCACGCTCGATGTGAATCCATTGGATCCGGCGCTCGCTCGCATGGTTCAGCGCGAGTTCACTGGATCGATCGTGGACAAGCCCCTCCTCGAGCGGATCCTCTCGGAGTTCGAGGTCGAAACCGTTTATCATCTCGCGGCCTTGCTGTCGACGCGCTCGGAGTTCACGCCGACGACGGCGCATCAGGTGAATGTGGAGGGCACGCTGAACCTGCTCGAATTCTCGCAGCATGAAGCGGAATCCCACGGCCGCCCCGTTCTGTTTCTCTATCCCTCGTCGATCGCGGCGTATGGGTTGCCCGATCTGGAAACCAAACGCAGCGCCGGTCGCGTGAAGGAAGACGAGTTCAACACGCCGTCAACGATGTATGGGTGCAACAAGCTGTATTGCGAGCAGTTGGGCCGCTACTACGCCCGGTTCTACAAGCAGCTTGCCGCAGAGTCGCAGTCGGGCCGCGTGGACTTTCGCGCGGTCCGCTTCCCAGGGCTGATCTCGGCCATCACGGTCCCCTCTGGGGGAACGTCGGACTACGCGCCCGAGATGATCCACGCGGCCGCCAAGCGCGAGGCGTACACCTGTTTTGTCAGGCCCGACACGCGCATCCCTTTCATGGCGATGCCCGATGGCATCGAGGCTCTGCTGAAGCTCGCCGGGACGCCTCGCGATCGCCTCAAGCGGACGGCCTACAATCTGGCCGCCTTCAATCCGTCGGCTGAAGAAATCCGCGACGAAGTGCTGCACGCCTTTCCACATACCATCGTCTCGTGGCGAAACGACACCAAGCGACAGAGCATCATCGACTCCTGGCCCGAAGCTGTGGACGATTCCGCGGCGCGTTATGACTGGGCCTTCTCGCCGAAGTACGATTTCGAATCGGCGTTTCGCGATTACCTGATCCCGACGATCAACGAGCGGTATTCGTAGAGGCGGGCCTTCCGCTTACGCTAAAGCTTCGGCGGACCGCCGTAGCCTAGGCGAAGGCTGGTTAGGCCCGCCTTCCGAGGTAATTCGATGAAGAATAATTTGTCATACGCCCTTGTCGCGCTACTGGGAGGCGGAGTCATGGTGATGGGGCAGGCCCCACTGGCAGACCCGCTCAAATCGCCCGCCGAGCGGTATGTGAAGCTCGTGCTCGCCGTCGGCCAGCACGACGCCGACTACGTGGACGCCTTCTACGGCCCGCCAGAGTGGAAGAAAGAGGTTGAAACCGCCAAGCCGAGTCTTCCCACCATCGATCAGCAGGCCTCGGCGATCGAACGCGAGCTGTCCAAGGCGCCGTCGTCGCCTCCGGTCGCGCGCGATACTGAGCTGTGGAAGCTCCGCGTCGAGTACCTCGCGCGTCAGCTGTCCTCGCTTCGTGCCCGCGTCGCGATGCTGCAGGGCAAGCGCTTCACGTTCGACGAAGAGTCGCGCGCTCTGTACGACGCCGTGGCGCCGACCCGGACGGCGGCCGACTTCGAAGCCGTCCTCAAACAGCTCGATGCGCGGCTGGCCGGCAGCGGCTCGTTGATCGAGCGCTACGAGGCGTTTAAGCGGGCGTTCGTCATTTCTCCGGCGCGTGTGGATCGCGTGTTCAAGGAAGCCATTCGTTCCTGTCGCGAGCGCACGCTTCGACACGTCGAGCTGCCGCTGGAGGAGCGCTTCACGGTCGAGTACGTCACCAACAAATCGTGGAGCGGCTACAACTGGTATCAGGGTCAGTACCGAAGCGTCATTCAGGTCAACACCGACCTCCCCATCTACATCGATCGCGCGATCGACCTCGCATGCCACGAGGGCTACCCCGGCCATCACGTCTATAACGCGCTGCTGGAGAAACACCTGGTCCGTGATCGAGGCTGGGTCGAGTTCAGCGTGTATCCTCTCTTCTCGCCGCAGTCGCTGATTGCCGAGGGCACGGCGAACTATGGGATCGAGGTCGCCTTCTCTGCAGAGGATCGTCTCAACTATGAGCGTGACGTGCTCTTTCCGCTCGCCGGTCTCGATCCTGCAAAGGTGAAGGACTACTACGACGTCTTCGCGTTGGTCGAGAGGCTCTCGTACGCCGGCAACGAGGCCGCCCGCCAGTACCTCAACGGCGCCATCGATCGGACAGCCGCGGCCGATTGGTTGGAGAAGTACGCGATGTATCCGCGCGCCAGGGCCGAACAGCGCGTGCGATTCATCGACCAGTACCGCAGCTATGTGATCAACTACAACGTCGGCAAAGACCTCGTCCGCGACTTCGTCAACAAGAGAGCCGGCAGGAACGCGAATGAGGCGAGAAGATGGCAAGAGTTTGCGGCGCTGCTCTCGTCGCCCCGGCTACCCTCTGGGTTGAAATAACAACAATGACGTACGTAGCCACAGAGACACAGAGGCACAGGGAAACCCTATTTCTTAAATCAAATACAGAACGAACGTTGGCCGCGGAAGGACGGAGACGAGGAGCATCACATCTCCGAGTAGGAATGTTTATTCCACCACGTAAGGCGCCTCCGTGGTGATGGTTTTTAGCGATGGCGAATCGCCCATCTCGAATGGCTCTCAAACAAATGTGTGAACTCTGTGCCTCTGTGTCTCTGCCTGTCCCGACGAAGCCCAACGGCGAAGTCGGATGGCCCCGTACGTGACCGTGGTATTTCCATGCGCGTAATCGAAATCTCTTCTTACGGCGCGCCAGAAGTGCTCCGGTTAGCCGAGCGCCCCGACCCGGTGTTGGGCCGGGGAGAGGTGTTGATCGAGGTGGAGGCCGCGGGGATCAATCGGCCGGATGTGATCCAGCGTCTCGGCAAGTACCCGCCTCCACCCGGGGCCTCTGACATTCCCGGCCTCGAGGTCTCCGGCAC
>JBOGIV010000141.1:0-7598 GCA_050747925.1 Vicinamibacterales bacterium | reverse complement strand
ACCCAGATCTGGGGTCGAAGAGCAGGATTGGAACGTCGGGCTTGAACGCAAGGCCTTGGCTGGACACCGTCACCGACATCACGGGGCCGGCGCCGACGCGTCAATCACCACTAGCGCGGCAGCCCTTCATCGTCGTACCCCAGAATCTCGTCGGCAGGCCGCGCGTCGCGCACGGGCAGGGACGCACAGTGGCGCGCGATCTCATCGAGCTCATCGGCCAGGCGACGGCCAGAACGCTCGCGGTGCACGCGATTCAGACGGTCGCGAAGCGCCTGAGTCACCGCTGCGGTCTTGGTCTCGCCGGTCAGCTTGGCCAACCGAGCGGCGAGTCGTTCCGCCTCGGCGTTGCGAATGTTAAGAGCCATCTGGCATCCTGTGTAGATCTGAAGCTCTGAGGCTACATTGTATCATTCGTTCAATCGCGCTCCGCAATTGGCGCGACGTGCTCCGAACTGGCTATACTTTGCGCGCCAGTGCCCCTCAGCGTAGGTAGCCGCCTCGGCCCGCACGAAATCCTGTCGTCCCTTGGCGAAGGCGGCATGTGCGCCGTGTACCGAGCGCGAGATCGGAAGCTCGATCGGGACGTCGCCAACAAAGTGCTGCCCGAGCTGTTTGCCGCAGATCCCGACCGCATCGCTCGCTTCGAGCGCGAAGCTAAGACGCTGGCTCAGCTCAATCACCCCAACATCGCGGCGATCTACGGCCTCGAAGAAAGCGGCCCTTCGACAAGCTCAGGGCAAGCGGTGAAGGCGCTGGTCCTCGAGCTCGTCGAAGGACCCACGCTTGCCGATCGGATTGCGCAGGGACGACTCCCTTTCGACGAAGCATCGGGAATCGCTACCCAGATCGCCGACGCCTTGACGGCCGCTCATGAGGCGGGCATCGTTCACCGCGACTTGAAACCCGCCAACGTCAAGCTGCGCCCTGACGGCACCGTCAAAGTGCTGGACTTCGGGCTCGCCAAGGCGTTCGCCTCAGAAGCCGCAGCCGCCCGATCGGGCAGCGTATCGATGTCGCCGACGCTGACAACACCCGCGATGACGGCGATGGGCGTCGTCATGGGCACGGCCGCCTACATGGCGCCTGAGCAAGCGAAGGGCCGACCTGTGGATAAACGCGCCGACATCTGGGCGCTCGGCTGTGTGCTGTTCGAGATGCTCACGGGCAAGCGCCCGTTCGACGGCGACGACATGTCCGACATGCTGGCAACCGTGCTCAAGAGTGAGCCGGACTGGACCGCGATTCCAGCCGACGTGCCGGCCTCGGTGCGGCCGCTCGTTCGCCGCTGTCTCGAGAAAGATCCGCGAAAGCGTGTCGCCGACGCGTCGGTGGTTCGTTTCGTCCTCGACGAACCTGCCGCCGTCGCTGCCGTCCGCTCCGCTGCCAGTCGCACATCGCCTCGATGGCGGTGGCTGGCCGGCGGCGCTGCAGCAGCGGTCGCGCTCGTCGCCGCCACAGCGTGGATCGCGATGAGGGTTGCCCAACCCGTTGCGCAGCCCTTCCGATTCGCCGTGGTTCCTCTGGAGCCATTGGCCCCGCAAGGGGCAGATCGGGACTTTGCGGTTTCACCCGACGGCCGGCGCATCGTCTACCGCGCAGCCGTCGGCAATGGATTCAAGCTCGTGGTCCGCGATCTCGGTCAAGACGGCGACCGCGTCCTCGACGGCACCGACTTCGCGCGCACACCGTTCATCTCGTCGGACGGACAGTGGGTCGGGTTCTTCGCTGGGGCGGTGTTGAAGAAAATCCCCATGTCAGGCGGCGCCCCGTCGACGCTTGCCAATCTCGGGGCCATTCCTCGTGGCGCATCGTGGCTGGGAGACACCATCGTCACCGCGACCGCCGATGTGTCCACGGGTCTGCTGAGCGTTCCTGCCACAGGCGGCACGCCGACCGTCATCACGCAGCCTGACAACACGCGCGGCGAAGGCGATCACGTCGCGCCATTCTTCTTGCCCGACGGCAACCGCGTGCTGTTCTCCATCGTCGGCGGCGGACGCGTGGAGCCGGAGGTCGCCATTGTTGACCTCGAGACGAAGCAGTGGAAGACGATCCTGCAAGGCGGCCGCATGGCGCAGTACGTCGCGCCGGGAATGTTGGTGGTCGCTGGCTCCGGCATCCTCAGGGCGGCGCGGTTCGACCTCGCGCGCGGCGAGGTCGCTTCTGAAGTCGTCTCGGTTGTGGAGGGCGTGTCGACGCCGTCGAACTATGCGGCCAACTACGACGTCGCGCGAAACGGCATGCTGGTCTATGTCCCAGGCGTCGATGGTGAAGGAAGTGGAGCCCGACGATCGCTCGTCTGGGTGAGCCCTGACGGCCGTGAAACCGCGCTCAGTGTCGATCGGCGGGCCTTCGCCGATCCTCGAATTGGCATCGACGAGCGCCAGGTGGTGGTCGAGCTCAACGATGCACCAGACGATATCTGGACCGTTGACGTGACGCGCGGCGCTCTGACGCGCCAGAGTTTCGAAGATGGAGAGGATGAAACGCCGACCTGGATGCCAGACGGCAAGACGCTGGTGTACGCCTCGACGAGAACGGGCGTCAGTCGCGCCGTATACCGACGCCGCGCTGATGGCGCCGGCACAGAAGAGCAACTCTGGTGGAAGCGAACACGTGCACGTCGAAACGCCCACACCCGACGGCAAGTCACTCATTCTGTCCTCGGCAGCAAGTAACGGCGCGCAAATGGACCTCATGCTGCTGCCGCTCGAGGGCAAGCGTAAGTGGCAGCCGTTGTTGCAGACGCGGTTCACGGAGGCTGGCGCGCGGATTTCTCCGGACGGGCGCTGGATGGCCTATTCCTGCGACGAGTCTGGGCGGCTCGAGGTCTACGTTCGCGCGTTTCCCACGCTCGACGCGAAGGTCCAGGTGTCGACCGCTGGAGGCCGGGAGCCGGTCTGGTCCAAGCGCGGCAACGAGCTGTATTTCCGGACCGCCGAAGCGATGATGGCCGTGAGCCTGCAGGCGCGCGGCAGCGATCTATCAGTGGGTCAATCGCGCAAACTCTTCGTGAACAAGTACTACCTGAAAGGTGGAACCCATACCGGGTATGACGTGGCTCGTGACGGGCGGTTTCTGATGGTCAGGATGGGGGTCACGCTGGAAGGCGGGATTCCCGTCCGATCCAGCCTGAACGTCGTGCTGAACTGGACCGAAGAGTTGAAGAGCCGGATCAAATAACCATCAAATCCTTCCCGACGACGATCCGGCCGCGAAAGAACCTGCGCGCGGCGTCCATCCACATCTGATCGGTCACCGTCGGATCTCCGCCCGGAACGAAATGGGAAAGCACGAGCGTCTTGACGCCCGCGGACTCGGCGATCCGGCCGCAGTCTTCCGGCGACGTGTGGCTGGCCAGCAAATGCGCCTTCAGCGTCGACGCGTTGGGCACGGTTCCGACGATGCGATCGACCGCGGGGATCCACATCGCCTCGTGGACGAGGATGTCGGCGCCCTTGGCCAGCGCAATCAGATTGTCCGACCGTGCGGTGTCGCCAGAAAACACGATCGATCGATCCGGTGTGTCGAATCGAAAGCCGAGCGAGGGAACGACAGGCGGATGATTCACCAGCGCTGCCGTCACCTTGACCTTCTCGTCCTGCCACACGAGCCCGCCACTGGTGATCTCGTGCACACCGATGAGCGGCGCGAGCGGCACGCGGCCCTCGTCAGCCATCCGCGTCGTGATGTCGAAGTCGTTCATCTCGAAGAAGAGCTTCGTCATCTTCTCGAGCGGCTGGGGCCCCCACGTATCGACCGGCGTTCTGAGTCCAGCGGCCCATGCGAGAAGCAGCAGATTTCCGTAGTCGGCGTTGTGGTCGGAGTGCTGGTGCGTGATGAAGATGTGCCGGAGGGCGGTCAGCGGCACGTCGGCCATCACGAGCTGACGCGCCACGCCATCGCCACAATCGACGACGTAGGGAACGTCGTCTACCACGACGACGTTGGCAGAGGCCGACGCCAGCTTCTTGGGTCGTGGGCCGCCGCCGGTGCCAAGAAGGATGAGCTTCGTCCTCCACTGCCGGCCGACGGCCCGCCGCTCGGCGCCTGCCAGGGATGCACCGAGGACGCCGTAGAACAACTCACGCCGCGTAATCATCGCTGACGCTGGAGTCTATCGTAGGGCACGACTTTAGTCGTGCCTTCCCGGCCGCCTCTACAAAACTACCGCTGAACGAGGTAATTCACCTTCACCCCCAGCTGCCGATCCTTCTGCGCGAAGATGTCGGCCGGCAGACCCGTCTGTCGCAGCTCGTTGTAAACGATGTAGAGGTCGCTGCCCGGGCGATGGATGAGGTTGAAGCGGATGTTGTTGAAGACCTCATGCGTCGAGGAGTTGTACTGCGTGAGGCTGCGGATGGTCATTCGCGGTGAAAACGTATAGTCCACGCGCAGCATCGTCAGATTGACCAGGAAGTTCCCGCGCCGGTTTCGGTTTCTGCACCCGGGCGACGGCAGTGCCGTCTCAACTTTTGCGACTTTCTGTCACGTTTGTCTGGCTTCAGCTCTGGTGCTCGTGTGGCATACGGCTGGCATGAATGGCCGGCATGCCGCCACAGCGTTCTCCACCGCTGCGCTCCGCGGAGGCGCCGAAGCTCCTCGACCGTTTGCGAACGACGATTCGCTTGCGACACTTCAGCCGCAAGACCGAGGAGGCGTACGTCGAATGGGCACGCCGTTCATCGTGTTTCATGGAAAGCGACATCCCTCCAAGATGAGCGAGGCGGAGGTGACGGGGTTCCTCACGCACCTCGCGCAGTGCGCGGTGTGTCAGCGTCGACGCAGAACCAGGCGTTGTGTGCGCTGTTATTTCTCTACCGGCATGTGCTGGGGCGCCTGCTCGGCGCCCTGGATGGGCTGGTGTGGGCCAAGCGCTCGACGCACGTGCCGGTCGTGTTGACGAAAGACGAAGTGGTGTCCGTGCTCGATCGCTCTCGGGCACGCCGTGGCTGGTCGCGGCGTTGCTGTACGGGGCGGGGTTACGGCTCACCGAGTGTCTCGAACTGCGGCTGAAGGACTTGGACGTCGGGGGCCATCAGATTGTGGTGCGGAGCGGCAAGGGCCAGAAGGATCGGCGGACCACGCTGCCGGAGTCGCTGGTCGAGCCGCTCGAGCGGCATCTCCGCGTAGTCCATCGGCTACATGCGCGGGATCGGCATCGCGGCTTCGGTCGCGTGTCGCTACCGGATGCGCTGGCGGTGAAGTATTCGCAGGCGGCGACGGAGTGGCGGTGGCAGTTTGTGTTTCCGGCAGGCCGGATCTGCCGCGATCCGCGGTGGGGTCCGCCGTCGCGCTATCACCTGCACGAGTCTGCGGTGCAGCGCGGTGACGGACGCGGCGCGGCAGGCGGGCCTCGACAAGCGGGTGTCGTGCCATACCTTCCGACATTCGTTTGCGACGCATCTGCTGGAAAGTGGGGCGGACATTCGTACGGTGCAGGAACTACTCGGTCATCGGGACGTGTCGACCACGATGGTATATACGGATGTGCTGAATCGTGGGCCACTGGGTGTGCGGAGTCCTGCGGATCAGTTGCCCGTGAAGCTGGGCGCGCGGCGGGTCGTGCCCCGTGGTCATCGTCGGTCTTAGGCTGACGAGCGTTCGCAGCTAAGGAATGGCCGGGGCCACTCGCCATGCTAGGATTCGCGGGATCAAAAGGGGTTGCGGGCCACGGGCGTTTGGCACCGCGGTCCTTAGCTGCGAACGTTCGCGCAAAGGATGGTTCAGGGCGGTAGGTCCCGGACAAGCTAAACACAGGTTAGATGGTGCTCCAGGAATGGTGATGCGGCGACAGGCCTCCCTCAAGGAGGATGCAGCATGAGAGGTTGCAGTGTGACGCCAGTGCTCTTGTATGCGCTTGCCATACTCGGGCCACGCGCCGAGCTGCAGGCGCAATCGGACGCTCGAGGGCCCACGGAGTCGGTCAATCCTGCGATCATCGAACGGATTCGTGCCGAGGGGCTTACCAGATCCCGAATTGCCGACGATCTCCGGTATCTCGCCGATGTGATCGGACCGCGCCTGACCGGCTCTCCCGCTATGGACGTGGCCAACGCGTGGGCAGCGGATAGGATGCGGACGTATGGCCTCAGCGACGTGCGCCTTGAGTCATGGTACTTCGGTCGCGGGTGGGAAGAACTGTCGTACTCCGGCCGGATGACAGCCCCCTTCACCAAGCCACTGGTGGGCCGCTCCGTGGCCTGGGCCGGGCGTACAGAGGGCGCGCAGGCGGGCCCTGCTGTGTTTCTGGACTCGTACACTCTCGATGGGGTAAAGGCGATCGCCGGCCAGGTCGGCGGTGCTTGGGTCCTGCTCGACCCTGCCGAAGCCGACCGTCGATTCTACGTGAACGACCGCCCTGCTCGTTGGACCGATCACGAGGTTGTGCGCTCCGAGGTGGAGGTCCGGCGGACTCCGCTCGAGATGCGACAGGAGGGCGAAGCGCACCGAAAGGAGTTTGACGTCCAGCTCCGTCTCGCTGAGCTGGCCGCCCGTGGAATCGTACGGCGGAGTCGGTACCCCAGAGGTGCCCTGGGATCGGTGGAGTCCATCCTCGGAGAAGAGATTCCCCCTGAGGTGCTCGAGCCCGGCGGCGTGGATCCACTGCCCCAGGTGATTCTGGCCGATCCAGACTACGCACTGGTCTATCGGAACCTCAGAGCCGGTGTACCCGTGACGTTGGAGTTCGAGCTTGAGACTCGATTCGTTGAGGACAATCCGCTGTCGTACAACACCATCGGCGACCTACCTGGAACAGACTTGGCCAACGAGTTCGTCATCATCGGTGCCCACCTCGACTCATGGCCCGGCGGCACCGGAGCCCTCGACAATGGGGCAGGATCCGTCGTGGCATTGGAAGCCATGCGGATTCTCGCCACGCTCGGAGTTAGCCCCAGGCGCACCATCCGAGTCGGGCTCTGGAGCGGAGAAGAACCAGAGCGCCTTGACCACAGTGGATTATTCGGTTCGGTCGCATACGTTGAAGCCCACGCATCCGAGCTCGACCGAACGAGCGCGTATCTCAACCTCGACCAGGGCACCGGACGGATCCGAGGGATCTGGGAACAGGGCAACACGGCAGCCGCATCCATCATCGCGGGAATTCTCGAACCGTTGTCGGACCTCGGAGTCGTTGGCCTGAAGCCCGGGTTCTTCGTCGGGAGCGACGCCCAAAGCTTCGCAGATGCTGGTGTTCCTGCGTTCTCATTCGTGCACGACACGATCGATCCGTCGGTCTATCACACCGAGTTCGACACCTTCGACGCTGTCCAGATCGATGACCTGAAGCAGGCGGCTGTCGTAGTTGCCGTCACTGCCTACCACCTCGCTATGCGCCCAGAGAGGCTCCCGAAGTGACGCCGCCGCACCATCTAACAAGGGCATGAAGGCTGACCGCGGGGCTAGATGTCCAGTGGCTCACTGAGTTCGGTTCGGCCCCGCGGCAGCTTATGCCCTGACCGTTAGCCAGCTTCTGCTTATCCGCTTGCTTCAGGAGGCCACCATTAGTAGCGTATTCCTGTGCCCCGGCCGGCATTCCCGATCAGCCTCCGCCATTTCCAGCGGCAGTTCGCTGACGAGGCGGCGTGCCGTGAGTA
>JBOGIV010000140.1:0-35930 GCA_050747925.1 Vicinamibacterales bacterium | reverse complement strand
CCGTACTCCACTTCACCGGAGCTCTTCCGCGCGATCCGAGCGGCCGTCAGCGCGTCCGATCTGCCGATTACCAGCGTGCACCTCGGCGAATCGCCCGACGAGATCGAGATGCTGGCCCATGGAACGGGAGCTTGGCCCGGCATGCTCAAGTTCGTTGGAATGTGGCGCGATGACTGGGCCGTGCCTGCCTGCGGACCGGTCGAGTATCTCGAGCGGCTCGGCATCCTCGACGGGCACATGCTCGTCGTTCACGGCGTCCAGTTCGATGATCGGGCGCTCGATCGGCTGGCGTCTCTGGGCTCGACCCTCGTGACGTGCCCGCGCAGCAACCAGTGGGTCGGTGTCGGTGTCCCGCCGATCGATCGCTTCTATCGCTCCGGCGTCGCCGTGGCCGTTGGCACCGACAGCCTGGCCAGCGTGAGCGATCTGAATCTCTTCAGCGAGCTGAAGACGATGCGTTGGCTGGCTTCGTCAGTGCCCGCGCGCGAGCTGTTGCGCAGCGCCACGATCGTCGGCGCGCGAGCGCTCGGCCTCGAAGCGCACCTGGGCACCCTCGCTCCCGGCAAGCTTGCAGCCATGATCGCTGTAGAGTTACCTGACGGTGTCGACGACGTGGAGGAGTATCTGGTCAACGGCATCGAACCACAGCAGGTCCGGACGGTGTCAGACACCTAGTCAGATTCTGCGATCCTGTGGAAAACTCATGCGTTCTGTTCGCGCATCTTGCTCACTGTTCGCAGAAACCGACCAATCGTAGGTGTCTGACACCGTGAGCCGACTCTCCACCTACTTGTCGTTCGTCCGCTTCAGCCATTCCGTCTTCGCGCTACCGTTCGCGTTGACGGGCGCGCTGCTGGCGTCACGTCATCGCCCAGTTGGCTGGCGGCAAGTGATCTGGATCGTCATCGCGATGGTCGCCGCGCGCAGCGCCGCGATGGGATTCAACCGGCTGGTGGATGCCCGGTTCGACGCGCTCAATCCGCGGACAGCGTCCCGAGAGCTGCCGCGAGGGGCGATGACACGAGGCGAGGCGACGATCTTCGTTGCCGTGGCCTCCGTCATCTTCGTCTTCTCGTCATGGCAACTGAGTCTGCTGTGCGCCCTCTTGTCGCCGGTCGCGCTCGCGATCGTCTTCTGGTATTCGCTGGCGAAGCGCTACACCTCCTACACGCAGGCGTTTCTCGGTCTGGCGATGGCCGTGGCGCCCGTCGGCGGATGGTTGGCCGCCGGTGGGCGTGAAGGATGGGAACCATGGGTGCTCGGGCTGGCGATCGGCCTCTGGGTCGGCGGCTTCGACATCCTGTATGCGTGCCAGGATGTGGACTTCGATCGTTCTCACGGTTTGCAGTCCATTCCTGTTCGCTTTGGGGTCGCGCGCGCGCTGTGGCTGTCGCGCCTGGTCCATGTCGCGACCATCGTCTGCATGATCGCGCTCGCCTGGCTCGTGCCGCTCGGGCCTATCTATCTGGTTGGCGTCACGCTGGTCGCCGTGTTGCTCTTGTACGAGCAATCGCTGGTCAACCAGCACGATCTATCGCAAGTGAAGCGCGCCTTCGATCTCAATGGCTGGGTGGGCATCGTGTACTTCCTGACAGTCGGCCTCGCGCTGTATGTCCAGTAGCCGCTTTCTGTCTTTCTTCTGTCTTCTTTCTTCTGTCAGCCGCGCTGCCTATGTCTGGTGAGGCGCAGCCTGACAAGTCCCCCGCGCGCATCGCGGGGATGTTCGACGCGATTGCCGGACGCTACGACCTTCTCAACACCGTTCTGTCGGCCGGGCTCGATCGGCATTGGCGCCGCCAGGCTGTCGCGACCCTCGCTCTGACCGGCCGCGAAACGATGCTCGATGTGTGCACTGGCACGGCGGACCTCGCCATTGCGGCGGCGCGGCGAGCGGGCGGTGCGGGTCGCGTCGTGGGAGTGGACTTTTCGGGCTCGATGCTCGCTCGCGGTCTCGAAAAGGTCCGCGCGAAAGCGCTGCACGATCGCATTCAGCTGATCCGTGGCGACGCGATGAAGCTTCCGGTTGCGACGGCCTCCGTTGATGCCATCACGGTCGCGTTTGGGATCCGCAACGTGCAGCACACCGAGACGGCGTGTGCCGAATTGCTCCGAGTGTTGAAGCTCGGCGGGCGGCTCGCCATCCTGGAATTCGGATTACCCGTGGCGCCGGCCGTGCGACCTCTCTATCTTTGGTACTTCAGGAACGTGCTGCCTCGCATCGGTCGCGTGGTTTCCAAGCACTCGGCGGCATACTCGTACCTGCCCGAGTCGGTCGGAACCTTCCCGTGGGGAGCAGACTTCGCTCGCTTGCTCAGCGGCACCGGATTCTCACAAGTTCAGTCCCGTCCGTTGACCTTCGGCATCGTCTATCTCTACAGTGCGCGCAAACTGCTTCGACAAACCTGACCAGCCTCCGCCGAGGCTACGGCGGTCCGCCGAAGCGCTTCGCGCGAAGGCGGAAGGTTTGTCTCCACAAATTGAAGGTTTGTCGCGAAGGGAATGTCGTGGGGACAAACCCTTAGGTTTGTCCAACTGCTATACTCTGTAAGTCGCTGATGTACTTCGACTTCGACGATCGCTACACGGACGTTGAGCCCGTCGGACGGGCCATCAATCGCCGTGACGGCGTGGCCGTCTCAATGATCGTTCACGCGGCGATTCTGCTCGCCGTCTTGTTTTTGCCCGACTACCTGCCAGCTCGGCAGGTCGCGGAACCTGTGGAACCGGTTCGCCGGAGAGACGACCAGTCGCGGAACTTCGTTTTCGTTCAACCCAGAGTCGATCTCCAGGCGCTACGTCCTCCGGAACGTGCGGACCTCTCCGACGCCGATCGCAAAGCCCGCACGGTTGAACGGGCGCCCAAGCCAAGCAACTCCTTGCCGTTCGCCCGCGGCGATTCCCCTGAGCGCGTAGAGTCGAGTCCTGAAGAGCGCCTTCGCGGACGAGGCCCGGCGCCAGAACCCGCGCCGCCGGCGCCGACCCCAAGCCCCGAAGTTCCCACACAAGCTGAGAAGGATCTGGCGCTGATGCAAAAGCCAGCCGCACAGCCTCCACCGGGTGGATCGCTCGGCGAAGCGTTGAGGAATCTGCAGAAGTACGTACAGAACGAGTCGTTCAACAACCAGGGCGGCGGCAACACGCAGGAATTCGGTCCGGCGATTCAGTTCGACACCAAGGGCGTCGAGTTTGGGCCGTGGATCCGCCGGTTCGTGTCGCAGGTCCGTCGAAACTGGTTTGTGCCGTACGCCGCGATGTCGATGCGCGGTCGAGTGATTATCACCTTTTACGTGCATCGGAGCGGCGCGATCACGGACGTCACCGTCGTCCGGCCTTCAGAGATCGACTCCTTCAACACGGCCGCGGTCAACGCGCTGCTCGCCTCGAGTCCCACCGAGCCTCTGCCAAAGGAATACCCGGACGCACGGGCGTTCTTCACGGTGACGTTCTTCTACAACGAAGCCCCCCCTGGTCAGTGAAGCGACTGATCGCCGTTCTCGGACCGACCGCAACTGGAAAGAGCGCACTCGCGATCGCGATCGCGCAGCGGTTCGACGGCGAGATCGTCAACTGCGATTCGACGGCGGTCTATCGAGGCTTTGACATTGGCACCGACAAGGTGCCGCTTCACGAGCGCGGCGGAATTACGCATCACCTGATCGATGTTGCGGATCCGACTGACGAGTACACGGCGGCGCGATTTGCGCGCGACGCAGCACAGGTGATCGGGGAGATTTACGGACGCGGCCGGTTGCCGATCGTCGTTGGCGGGACGGGGCTGTACTACCGCGCGCTGACGAGGGGGCTGTTCCCGGGTCCAGGAAAGGACGCCGCGCTCCGAGCTCGACTCGAGCGCATTGCCGATCGAAAGGGAACTGAGGCGCTGCACCGGCTGGTCAGCCGCGTCGATCCGCCGTCTGGCGATCGCATTCAGCCGCGCGACCGACAACGCCTGATTCGGGCGCTCGAGGTCTACGTTGTCACCGGGCGGCCGCTGACGGCGCACTTCGCATCAACCGTCTCGCCGCTCGACGCCGATGTGAACGTTACCGCCATCGCGCTCACCGCGCCGATGTCGTGGCTGTTCGAGCGGCTGGCGCGCCGCGTTGATGCGCAATTTGAGTCGGGGCTCCTCGACGAGATCCGCGGGCTCCTCGCGTCGGGTGTGCCACCCGATGCTCGGCCCTTCGGGGGTTTGGTGTACCGGCAGGCGCTCGAACACCTCCGCGGCGTGCGCGACGAGGCCGCAACACGTGCGCTCATTGCGCAGGAGAACCGTCGCTATGCGCGGCGGCAGTTGATCTGGTTCCGAAAAGAGCCTAACCTTGTTTGGTTTGACAACTCTGGCACGTCTTCAGACGTTCACGCCAGAGCCATTCGCATGCTGGCTGAGCAGCAGGATCACTTGAAGGACACCCGACATGTCGCCGATACCTGAGACCAAAACCGGCGCACCAAACATCCAAGACGTCTTCCTGAACTATGCGCGTCGCGAGAAGTTGCCGGTTGTCGTGCACCTGCTCGACGGCCGCGAGTTCGAAGTGCGAATCAAGAACTTCGACCGCTTTGCGCTGATCGTGGATCACGGCGGGATGGATCACTTGATTTTCAAGCACGCCATCGCGACCATCCGCACGCCTCGCAGCGTTCCGAATTACTTCTCGTCGCATCACCCCTAGAAAACTTGACCCTGCGAATGCCACGCAATTGGGTCAAGTTTTCTCGCCCCGCGTCCCTCGACGATGCTCGGGACGGCCTGAGCGCGAGTCGAAGGCCGGAGCGGGGCAAAGTAACACTGCCGCTAGCGAGGCGGAGCCGTCAGCGTCGTTCTGGGCATTCTGAGGCGGAGCCTCGCTAGTCGTGTTTCGACGCGCCATCGTGATCGTGCTCGACAGTGTCGGCATCGGTGAATTGCCCGATGCCGCCATGTACGGCGACGAAGGCAGCAACACGCTCGGCCATATCGCCGAGCGGGTGCCGTTACGGATTCCGTCGCTCGCCGCGCTCGGGCTCCCTCGTCTCGTTTCACTCCGAGGCGTTCGTCCGCCGGATCGACCCACAGCCGCGTACGGCCGTCTGGCTGAACGATCACTGGGCAAAGATTCGGTGACAGGTCACTGGGAGCTGATGGGAATCGTTCTGGACCGACCGTTTCCAACGTTCCCGTACGGATTTCCAAGTGATCTGATGAGCGAATTCGAACGGCGCATCGGCCGCCGGTCGCTCGGCAACGTCGTCGCGTCGGGCACGGCGATCATCGACGAGCTCGGACCTCGCCATGTCGAGACCGGCTTTCCGATTGTCTACACGTCCGCTGACAGCGTCTTCCAGATCGCCGCGCACGAGGAGATGGTTCCCATCAAGCAGCTCTACGAATGGTGCGAAGTGGCTTTCGACCTGGCGGTTCGAGAGCGAGGGCTCGGCCGTGTGATCGCGCGGCCGTTTGTCGGTCACGCGGGTGCATTCGCGCGAACCGCGAATCGCCACGATTACGCGATGCCGCCGGCTGGAGAAACGCTCCTCGACCTCCTGACGATGGCCGGTCACCCGGTTACAGCGATTGGAAAGATCAAAGATCTGTTCGCCGGTCGCGGGATCAGCGACACCCATCCAACCAAGAGCGATCGTGACGGAATGGAACGAGTAGCTGAGGTCATGCGCCAGCAACACGGTGGCCTCATCTTCGCGAACCTCGTCGACTTCGACGCGGTGTATGGTCATCGCAACAACACCGAGGGCTACGCAGCGAATCTCGAGAGCTTCGATTCGCAGCTCGCGACTCTCCTTCCTCAGCTGCGAGAGGACGATGTGCTCGTCATCACCGCCGATCATGGAAACGATCCCACGACCCCAAGCACCGATCACTCACGGGAGTATGTGCCGCTGCTGGTGACGGGGCAGCATGTGCGCTCCGGCACCGACCTGGGCACTCGAGGGACCTTTGCGGATCTCGGGCAGACTCTGGCGGAGGTGTTCAAGACCTCCGCGCTCGCCCATGGCGTCAGCTTTCTGACGGAGATTCAAGGACGCCCATGACCGGGCCCTCGCCCATTTCGATTCGCGAACAGCTCGAGGCCCGCGAGCGAGAGATCCTCGCGCCGCAGGCGGCCAAGAGCGCGGACACGAAGGGACGCCTCCGCGCCGAAGTCGAGGATCCGATTCGGCCGGCGTTTCAACGCGACCGCGATCGCATCATCCACACGAAGGCGTTCCGGCGTCTCAAGCACAAGACGCAAGTGTTTTTCTCGCCGGCTGGCGATCACTATCGGACCCGCCTGACGCACACGCTCGAAGTCGCGCAGATCGCGCGGACCATCGCCAAGGTTCTGCGCCTTCATGAGGAGCTGACCGAAGCGATTGCACTCGGTCACGACCTTGGCCACACACCATTCGGACACGCCGGCGAACGCGTCCTCAGCCAGCTCGTGCCGGGTGGCTTCAACCACTACGAGCAGAGCCTTCGCATCGTCGACGTCCTCGAGAACAACCGCGAAGGCCTGAACCTGACGTGGGAGGTTCGCGACGGCATCGCCCGCCACTCGAAAGGGAAGAGCGGGTTGCCGGTCGGCGGGCCGCCCGAGCATCGGGCCAGCACGATCGAAGGTCAGATTGCCCGCGTCGCCGACATTGTCGCCTATGTCAATCACGACATTGACGACGCCATTCGTGCCGGCATTCTCGATGAGGGCCAGCTGCCACGCGAAGCGGTCCAGCTACTTGGCCATTCTCCGTCGGAGCGGATCGGTCGACTGGTCACCGATGTGGTTCAAGAGACCATCGCCGGCGGCCGCTCGGAAATGCGCATGAGCGATGCCGTGCTCGAGGCCACGCTCGCGCTGAGGAGCTTTTTGTTTTCCGCGGTCTACGAAAACCAGATCGCGACGGCAGAATTCGGCAAGGCCGAAAGCATCCTCGGTGGTCTTTGGGAAAAGGTCACCGCGCGTCCTGACGAATTCCTCGATCCTCGGACCGTGAGCGCAGAGGGTGTGAACGTCGCGGCGCAGGACTTTCTCGCGGGGATGACCGACCGCTACGCGGTCAGCCTCTTCGAGCGTCTCTTCATCCCCAAACCGTGGGTCGGGCCCAGCGTGGTATATTGAAAAGTCTTGGCTTCCGCCAAAAGGCGCGGGAGTACGTGCGATCATGCGCCTGGACCTGTCTCATATTCGACAGTCGGAAACATCGTTCGACCGACGGTATGAGCCGGACGCGTTTGCCGGCACCGTCGAGGACTATCGGGTTACGTCTCCCGTCGTCCTTCAAGTGGCGATCCACAAGGACAAGGATCGCTTCCGGCTTGTCGGCCGAGTTCAGGCCGAGCTCGGGATCGATTGCAGCCGATGTCTCGAGCGGTTTCTGCTGCCGGTCGATCGCGAGTTCGACCTCCGCTACCTCCCGATGGGGGGCGAAGCGACAGCGAGAGCCGACGACGATGAGGACGAGGTCGCGGACGACGACGTCTCGATCACGTTTTATCGGGACGACGAGATCGATATCGGCGAGCTACTTCGCGAGCAGTTTTATCTCGCGCTGCCGATGAAGCCGTTGTGCCGTCCCGATTGCCGGGGGATTTGCCCGCACTGTGGGGGCAATCGGAACGTGGAGAGTTGTGAGTGTGAGAGCCACTGGGAGGATCCTCGGCTGGCCGGTCTCAAGACGTTGATCACGAACCGAAAGCAGAACGATGCCTAATCCAAAACGCCGACATTCCAAGACCCGCGGCCGCAAGCGCCGCACTCATGACGCGCTGAAAGCCACCACCGCCGGCAGCTGCCCGCAGTGCGGTGAGCCGAAGGCCGCTCATCGCGTGTGCGCCTATTGCGGCTTCTACCGCGGCCGTCAGGTGCGTGCCGTCGATCAAGATTGATCGCCTTCATTTTTCCAGGCCAAGGATCGCAGACCGTCGGCATGGGACAGGCGCTCGCCGAGCGCTATCCCGTGTGTGCGGCGACGTTTGCCGAAGCCGACGCGACGTTGGGTGAGCCGCTGAGCGATCTGATTTTCAACGGTCCTGCCGACCAACTCACGTTGACCGCGAACGCACAGCCCGCGATTCTGACCATGAGTATCGCGGTGTCGCGGCTGCTCGCTGAGCACGGCATGCAGCCATCAATCGTGGCTGGTCACAGCCTTGGGGAGTACTCCGCCAATGTCGCTGCCGGCACGTTCGGCTTTCCCGACGCGGTTCGCCTGGTTCGTCATCGGGGACGCTACATGCAGGACGCCGTTGCTGTCGGCGCCGGCGCCATGGCGGCGATTCTTGGCCTCGATCAGGACGGTGTTCAACAGGCCTGCGATCAGGCTGCTGAGGGCGATGTGGTGAGCCCTGCGAACCTCAACGCGCCTGGGCAGGTCGTGATTGCCGGATCGGCGCCCGCCGTGGCGCGCGCGGTCGAACGCGCGAAGGCGCTGGGAGCGCGCCGGGCGATTCCGCTGCACGTCAGCGCCCCTTTCCATTGCGCGCTGATGAAGCCGGCCGAGCGTCGGCTCGAGCCCGAACTGCGATCGGTGCCGACCGCGACCCCGCTCGTGCCCGTGGTCGCGAATGTCGATGCCGAACCGAAGCACACAGCCGGCGCCGCCATCGAGGCCTTGATTCAACAGGTCTGCCTGCCGGTGCGATGGGAGGCCGTCGTTGGTCGCCTTGCGTCAGCGGGCGTCACCGCATATGTTGAAGTGGGCCCGGGCACTGTGCTCTCTGGACTCGTGAAGAAGATCGATCGCGAGGCCACCATCCTCAACGTCGAGGGTCCCGACGACCTCGCCGCGGTTGAGGCGTTGTTCAAGGCGGCGTGATCAAGCGGAACCTCGCGAGATGGCATTCGACGACAAGATCGCGATTGTGACCGGTGCGTCTCGCGGCATCGGGCGTGCGATCGCGGAGCGCCTGGCGTTGGGCGGCGCGACCGTCGTGTGCGTGGCGCGCGAGTCCAACGCCCAGGCGACCGTCGAGTCGATTCGGGCGGGCGGAGGGAAGGCGTCGATGTTCGCCGCCGACGTGACCGACGGCGAGGCGGTCGATCGGCTGGTGAAGGACACACTGGAGCAGTACGGGCGACTCGATATCCTGGTGAGCAATGCCGGCATCACGCGCGATCAACTGATGTTGCGCATGAAACAGGCCGAATGGGATGACGTGATCGCGACCAATCTGACCGCGGCGTTCAGGCTGTGCCAGGCGGCGTTGAAGCCGATGATTCGTCAGCGATCGGGCCGCATCATCGCGGTCAGCTCTGTCGTCGGGCAAATGGGGAACGCCGGGCAGGCGAACTATGCGGCGTCGAAAGCCGGATTGATCGGGTTTTGCAAGGCGCTGGCGCGCGAGATCGCATCGCGCCAGATCACCGTGAACGTCGTGTCGCCCGGGTTTGTCGACACCGACATGACGCGCGCGATTGCGGCCAACGCGAAAGTGGACTGGGCGACGCAGATTCCACTTGGACGATTGGGCACACCCGCCGATATTGCGGCGGCAGTGAGTTTCCTCGCGTCGGATGAGGCGTCGTATATTACTGGGCAGGTTCTCGCCGTCAACGGCGGGATCTACATGTAGGAGGGGGTCACGTGGCCGTTGCCGACAAGGTCAAGAGCATCATCGTGGAGCAGTTGGGTGTCGATGAGGAGGAAGTGACACCGGACGCGTCGTTTGTGGACGACCTGGGCGCCGACTCGCTCGATACCGTCGAACTCGTGATGGCGTTCGAGGAGGAGTTCGGCATCGAAATCCCTGACGAGGAGGCGGAGAAGATCACGCGCGTCAAGGAGGCCGTCGACTATATCGAGTCGCACTCGAAGAAAAAATAGTCGGCGCGGCCCGGCGGACGGAGGACACGTGAACAGGCGAGTCGTCGTGACCGGTATCGGACTGGTGTCCCCGGTTGGTATGGGCACTCAGGAAAACTGGGATGCGCTGTGCGCGGGTACGAGCGGCATCGGTCCGATCACGCGATTCAACGCGGACGCGTTTGCGACGCGGTTTGCGGGCGAAGTGAAGGGCTTCGACCCGCTCCAGTTCATCGAAAAGAAGGAACTGAAGAAGATGGACATCTTCATTCAGTTCGCCGTCGCGGCGTCGCAGTTCGCGATGGACGATTCGCGCCTCGCGATCGATTCGTCGATCGCGCCTCGGGTGGGCGTGTTCATCGGTTCGGGCATCGGTGGGTTCACCACCATCGAGATCGAGCATCAGAAGTACCTCGAAGGCGGCCCGCGCAAGATCTCGCCCTTCTTCATTCCATCAGCCATCATCAATCTGGCGTCGGGGCAGGTCTCGATCCGATTCGGCGCCAGGGGCCCGAATCTGGCGACGTGCACGGCGTGCACGGCGTCGGCGCATGCGCTCGGCGATTCCTACGAAATCATCAAGCGCGGCGCGGCCGACGTCATGATTGCCGGCGGGGCAGAAGCGGCGGTGTGCCACATGGGCATTGGTGGATTCGGGGCCCTGCGGGCGCTGTCGACGCGCAATGACGAGCCATCGCGCGCGAGTCGCCCGTTCGACAAGGATCGCGACGGCTTCGTGCTCGGCGAAGGCGCGGGCATGCTGATCCTTGAGGAGCTCGAATTCGCCAAGCGTCGCGGGGCGACGATCTATGCCGAGATGGCCGGATACGGCATGTCGGGCGATGCGTATCACATGACCGCCCCGTCCGAGGATGGCGATGGCGCCGCGCGGACGATGCGGAACGCGATCGAGTCGGGAGGGATTCGGCCCGACCAGGTCGACTACATCAACGCCCACGGCACCTCGACTCCGCACAACGATCGCATCGAGACCACGGCGATCAAAGGCACCTTCGGCGATCACGCTCGGCGGCTGGCCATTTCATCGACCAAGTCGATGACGGGACACTTGCTCGGGGCGGCCGGCGGACTGGAGGCCGGCATCACCGTGCTGGCGATCCATCACCAGCGCGTGCCACCCACCATCAACCTCGATCAGGCGGATGAGGGCTGCGACCTGGACTACGTGCCGCACACCTCGCGGGCGATAAAGGTCGAGTACGCGCTGTCGAATTCGTTTGGCTTCGGGGGCACTAACGGCGCGCTGCTCTTCAAGAGATACGAACCGTAGCGGACATAGAAATCACGGCAACGGACGTAGCCACCGAGACACAGAGACACAGAGGATTCTTGGTCAAATCAAACGCTCGTTGTGGCGCTTGGCGACAATGTGCCACTGATGCGACTCGTTTTGATCTTAACAAACGAATTCTCTGTGGCTCTGTGTCTCTGTGGCCACGTGCGTGGTCGTGGTATTTCTGTCGCGTGTCTGGCCGTCAATGAAGCGTAACGGACGTTGGCCACAGAGACACAGAGAATCATTTGGGCTGGCGCTGACAGAAATGCCGCTCCCCTTAGTTAACCGACGTTGGCCGCGGAGGCGCGGAGCCTCAGAGGACTTAACCAAAAGATCCTCTGTGTCTCTGTGCCTCTGTGGCGGCGTACGTTCTCCTGTTCTTTCATGAAGATCGCCGTCTGCATCAAGCAAGTGCCGACCCGCGAGTGGCAGCCGCGTCTGAACGACGACAAGACGTGGGTCCGCGAGCAGGACGTCAGCTACGAGATGAACGAGCCCGACGCCTATGCGCTGGAGGAAGGCCTTCGCCTCCGCGAGAAGCACGGTGGGGAAGTCGTGGTCTGTTCCGCCGGACCGGCTCGGGTGCAGCAGGTGATTCGCGAGGCCCTGGCGCGTGGCGCCGATCGGGCGCTCCACGTCGAAGACGACTCGCTCGGGGCGGCAGATGCCGTGACGGCGGCCGCGGCGCTTGCACCGGCGATGGCCGAGCAGACCTTCGACGTGATCCTCACGGGATTGCAGTCCGACGATCAAGGTCACGCCCAGTTTGGGCCGGTGCTGGCCGAGAAGCTCGGCATGCCGCACTCGACGATCATCATGGAAGTCCAGGTGGCTGACCCTTCGGCAGGCTCAGGGCAAGCGGCGTCGTTGCGAGTGAAGCGCGAGCTCGAGGGCGGCTGGTTCCAGTACGTCTCGCTCCCGTTGCCGGCGCTCCTCACGATACAGAGCGGCATCAACCAACTCCGCTACGCGACCCTCAAGGGCATCATGGCGGCGAAGAAGAAGGAGATTGCGAAGGTCGGCGCGCCCGACGGCATCACGCCGCGGCTACGCGTGGTGGCGCTTTCCGCTCCTCAAAAGACGAAGCAGACCGTGATGATTGGCGGTACGGCAGCAGAGGCCGCGCGAGAGCTCGTTCGACGCCTGCGCGAAGAGGCGCGAGTCCTATGATTCTCGTCGTTGCCGAGCAGCAGAACGGCAAGCTTCATCGCGCCAGCTGGGAGGCGGTTGCGGCCGCACAACAGCTTGCGGCTGGGTCGACGCCCATCACCGTTGTCGTGGCCGGACACGAGGTTGCTGACGTGGCACGTGAGCTCGCCCACGCCGCCGTGAGCGAGGTGCTCACGGTTGAAGACTCGAGCCTGAGTGTCTACACGCCAGACGCCTTCGTCCAGACGATGGCCCAGGTCGTCGCCCAGGTGAAGCCGCGTCACGTGCTGCTGCCGCACACGTACCAAACGCGCGATTTCGCCCCGACCCTGGCCACTCGAGTCGATCGGGCGCTGGTGACGGATGTCACCGCATTTCTCGGCACCAGCGACGCAGTGACCTTCGCGCGGCCGATGTTCCAGGGGAAGCTGGTCGCCGAAGTCGAGCTCTACGGCCCGGCACCGCACTTCGTGACCGTGCAGATTGGCGCGTTCAGGGCCGATGCCGTCGAGAAAGGCTCAGCGGCAGCGCCGGTCAAACAGATGGGTGTCCAGATCGACCCGACGGCGATTCGCCAGAAGCCCGAGGCGCCATTTCAAGAGGCCAAACAGGCCGTCGACCTCTCGCAGGCCGATCGCATTGTGTCGGTTGGCCGGGGCATCAAATCCCAGGAGAACATCGGTGTTGCCGAGGCGCTGGCGAAGGCGTTTGGCGCGGAGCTGGCCGCCTCTCGTCCGATCTGCGACAACGGCTGGCTGCCGATGGAACGGCAGATTGGCAGTTCGGGTCAGACCGTGGCTCCGAAGCTCTACGTCGCGCTCGGCATTTCCGGCGCGATTCAGCACCTGGTCGGGATGAAGGGCGCGCGGACGATCGTGGCGATCAACAAGGACGCCGACGCGCCGATCTTCGAGATTGCTGACTACGGCATCACTGGAGATCTGTTCGAGATCGCACCCGCGATCACGGCCGAGTTGCAAAAGAGTTGATGAGTGTTGTTCGCGAGACACTGGATGTCGATGTCCTGATCGTCGGCGCCGGGCCGGCCGGTCTCTCGGCGGCGCTCCGGCTGGCGCAACTGCAACAGGCCAGAGGCGGCGACCCGCTGTCAGTCGCCGTCATCGAAAAGGCGCGCGAGGCCGGGGCGCACGCGCTGTCGGGGGCGCTGCTGGATCCGTCGACGCTACGCGATCTGATTCCTGACTTCGAAGCGAAGGGGGCGCCGCTGGCGTCGCCCGTCCGCCAGGACAACATCTACTTCCTGACACCGCAGCACAAGTTTCGGCTGCCGATCACGCCTCCGCCGTTTCGCAATCACGGCAACTACATCATCTCGCTCAGCCACTTCACGAAATGGATGGCCGACCAGGTCGAAGCGGCCGGCGTTGATCTGTTCATGGGCTTTCCGGGGCGCTCCGTGCTTTTCGACGGCTCGCGTGTCGTCGGCGTGCGAACCGGCGATCGCGGCATTGGCAAGGACGGTAAGCCCAAAGGCGCCTTCGACCCCGGCGCCGACATTCGCGCGAAAGTCACGATCTTTGCCGAGGGCGTTCGGGGAAGCCTGACGAAGGAGCTGACCCGAACGCTCGACCTGCACGACGAAAACTCGAGCCCGCCTCAGTTTGCGATCGGTCTGAAAGAGCTCTGGGAGGCGCCGGCGAATCGTCTCGAGCCAGGCACCGTGATCCACACGCTTGGCTATCCGCTACGACAGGAAGAGTTCGGCGGCAGCTGGCTCTATGCCATGCCCCAAGGACGGATTTCGATTGGGCTCGTCGTGGGACTGGATTACCAGGACCCCCTGTTTGATCCGTATGCGGCGTTTCAGCGATTCAAGCTGCATCCGTTTATCAAGGGCATTCTCGAGGGTGGCCAGATGCAGCGTTACGGCGCCAAGGCCCTGCCCGAGGGCGGTTGGCGCACGCAGCCGCGCCTCTTCGCCGACGGCGGCCTCATCGTCGGCGACTCGGCGAACTTTGTGAACTCGATGCGGCTCAAGGGCATCCATCTCGCGATGCGCAGCGGGATGCTCGCCGCAGAGACCGCGTTCGACTCGGTTCGCGCCGGTGATACGTCTGCGGCGTCGTTGGCCAAATACAAGACCCTGGTCGATGAAAGTGCGATCAAAGCCGAGCTTTATCCCGTCCGCAACGTCCATCAGGCGTTTGAGCGAGGGTTGATCGCTGGGAGCCTCTTCGCCGGGCTCGCCATGATGACGGGAGGACGGTCCATCGAGGACTTGCACGGGCACCCTGGGCACAAGCGGATCAAGACGATCGCGGACTACTACGGGCTGGAGAAGCGCGACGTCATCACGGGCTCCAACGCCGTCGTCCCCGATCGCCAGATCACATTCGACAAGATCACGAGCGTCCACTATTCCGGGACGCACCATGAAGAGGACCAGCCAGTGCACCTCCTGGTGCATACCGAGGTCTGTCACTCGATTTGCGGGGACGAGTACGGCTTCCCCTGTGTTCGCTTCTGTCCCGCGAACGTCTACGAAATGGTGAACGATGGTCAGGGCGGGAAGCGGTTGCAGATCAACGCGTCGAACTGCGTCCATTGCAAGACGTGCGACATCATGGACCCCTATGGCGTGATTACGTGGGTCCCGCCCGAAGGGGGCGAGGGACCTCAGTACGACGGCATGTAGAGGCGACCCTTTAGGGTCGCCTAAGACTCGCCAAGGGTGTCAGGGTGCCAAAGGTGCCAGGGGTGCCAAGGTGCCAGGGGTGCCAAGGGTGCCAAAGGTGCCAGGGGTGCAGGAGACCGAGAGCCGATAGCTGATGGCCGAATTGCCCGAGTGGCGCCTCTCGTGGCGGAAGCGAGCCGAGGTCGCGACGATTGCGAATCTCGGGTACCCAGTTCTCAAGGCGCTCGGATCGACGTGGCGCTGGAAGGTGTCGGGCGCTGAGCATGAGCAGTCGATTCGAGCCGCCGGCCACCAGCCCATCCTTGCCTTCTGGCACGGGCGCATTCCGCCAGCCATCCTCTACTTTCAACAGCGCAATCTCGTCGTCCTCGTCAGCGGGAACTACGACGGCGAGTGGATCGCGCGGATCATCGCAAAGTTCGGCTATCGGACTGCCCGCGGATCGACGTCTCGAGGTGGGCCTCGAGCACTCCGCCAGCTCGTGCGCGAAGTGCACACGAGCGGCGCCGCCTTCACGGTCGATGGCCCGCGTGGACCGGCCCTCATTGCTCAGCCGGGCGCGGTGTGGCTGTCGAAAGCGACCGGCCATCCCTTGATGCCGTTTCACCTCGAGGCCGCGTCGAGCTGGACGATGAAGAGCTGGGACCGAACACAGATTCCAAAACCCTTCACGACGGTCGCCATGGCGATCGATACTCCGCTGTACGTGCCTCGCGACGCCAGCGAGGAGGAGCTTGAAGAATGGCGCTTGAAGCTCGAGCGCTCGCTCGAATCGTGCCGCAGCCGATGCCTCGAGCTCCTGGGAGCCTAAGCCCGAGATCAAGAGGAACAACAGGAGCGCAGGAGATCAGGAGAATAGTTGCTTCAGATCGCCTGAAATTCATCTTGATTTCCGGTCACCTTCGTGGCTGGGCCGCAGATCATGCAGACTAGGCCCATGTCACTGGTCGTCGTCATTTCAGATCGCTTTGCAGATCACCTGACGCCCGTCGGCCATCCCGAGCGAGCCGAGCGCGCGGAGGTCATGCAGGCGGTCGCGATGCGGTTCAGGGAACGTGGCGGCACGGTGCTGGAGCCGCGCGCGGCGACAGACGATGACTTGTCCCGCGTGCATACGCGTGTGCACATCGCGGACATCACCGGACGTCGAGGTCGGGCATCGATGATCGATGAGGACACGTACACGTCGCCCGAGTCGGACGAAGTCGCCAGGCTTGCTGCGGGCGCCGTGTTGACCGCAGTCGATCAGGTTCTCGACTCCGGTCCCCGTTCTCGGGCGCTCGTGATGGTGAGGCCGCCCGGTCATCACGCCGAGGAAGCCCGAGCGATGGGGTTTTGCCTCTACAACAACATTGCCGTCGGCGCCGCGCACGCCCGCTCGAGAGGCTGTGATCGGGTCGCCATCGTCGACTACGACGTCCATCACGGCAACGGCACGCAGTGGATCTTCTATGACGATCCAACCGTGCTGTTCATCTCGTCGCATCAGTATCCGTTCTATCCGGGGACGGGAGCGGCATCTGAGGCCGGTCGGGCCGCTGGACTTGGTTTCACGCTCAACCTGCCGCTGACGGTCGGGACACAGGACCAGGAGATCGAGCGGCTGTACGCACAGAAAGCGCTGCCAAAGGTCCGCGACTTCGCTCCGGGCCTCATCCTCGTCTCTGCCGGTTTCGACGCCCACGAGCGCGACCCACTTGGCCAACTGCGCATGACGACGCCCGGGTTCTCGCGATTGAGTCGGTCGCTGGTCGATCTTGCCGACGAGGTCTGCGACGGCCGCATTGTCTTCGTCACCGAAGGTGGCTATGACACTCGCGCGCTGGCGGAGTGCCTGCAGGCAGTGATCGACGTCTGTCGCTAGCCGCCCGAAACACGAAGGTCGGCGCGCGGGGTCATGTAGCATGAGGCCCGCCGTCAACGTTGTCTATCGCCGTGTTCGACCGCGAGACGACTACGCCGGCGAGAACCACGGTGAATTCAGAATGTGCACGATGAGCACGAACGCCGCAAGCACCCATGCGGTCTTCCCCAACAAGCGCTGTTCTCGCGCGCGGGTCCAGTAATAAAAGACCCCGCCAGCTACAAGGGCCAACTCTACAAACCACCAGCCCGTTGGCAGAATACGCTCGAGGTCAAGACCGATGTGTACGGATGAATACGGCCATAGCGGCACAGCTGATTGTAGGATTGCATCAAGCACGAAATGTGAAAACACCGCGATCCCAACCGCAAGCGCAATTGTCCGCCCACGCCATACAAACAGTGTCCCGAACAAAACGGCCCACACGAGCGACATGGCGAGCGAATGGGACCAGTTGACGATCACGGCGCGTTCGAGCCCTGTGAGGACAAAGATTGGATTCAAGACGTCAAGAAACACTGCCGCGATCAGCAGCGCCCAGGTTGGTGCGGTGGGCACCGCTCCCTTGATCGCCATGCCGGCGGCAAGATGGCCAGCGATCATGCCCTACTCATCCTTTCGACGACGTGTCCGGTCGTGACCAACGTGAAGCAAAACAGGAGTCGCAACGCCGCTCACAATGCAGTCAAAGACGCTGAGGGCGGGCCTAATGTTCTGTCGCGGTCAACGATCTGGCGCTCAGCAGCGGCGCCACGATGCTCGATTACCGGATCGCGGATTGAAGGCGCCGGCTCCAGCGCGCCTTGTTGGGCCGCCTATGATTCGATCTCCGGAAACTGCCGCGACCCCCTGAAGACAGTCGGATCTCGATGAGGTCGGACTTACGCCGATACACGATTCGATACTTCCCGGAGATAACCTCTCGTAGATCGGGCGCTCGTTCGCTCCGGCACCATGCGACCAGAATCTGGAAACTCCCGAAGCCGCTCGACTGCCGCAACCAAGCGACGGACAGTGAGATCGGCCCAAGCCGGCGAATCGACCTCGATGAAAGCGCGAATCTCTTCGAGATCAGCTACCGATCGAGGAGACCAACTGACGTCGATCACAGCCCAAGGCGCCGCTTAACCTCGTCGTGCGGAATCAGTTCGCCACGGTCAAGCTGCGCGAGGCCCTCCTCAATCTTTGCGAGGAACACCAGGCGCTCAATTGCGTCATCGACCGAAGCATCTGGCGGCAATTCGCGGATCGCCTCAACCATCTGATCCCGAGTGATGCGACGTGGCATACGACCTTGATTCTACTCCCGCTGCCTCCAGCGTATCGGCCGCAAGTTGTCGGCCCAACGCTTCGCGCTGAGCCGCGGCGCGCCTTGCGGCCTTGCGCGCCGTCAGGTGCAGCGCGGTGTTAGGAGACGGCGGGACGAGGCTCGCAAAAGGAGGCTTCAACATCGACGGTCTGGAACTCATTCTGCTGGCGGCCTACTCGGCTCCAAGACCGGCGATGCTCAACCCGATCGCCATTGGCAAACGGTTGAGACTGAGAGTCTGCCAGTTCGTGTCCGCGGAAAACGGAACTAAGGCTTCTTCTTTTTCTGTTCCTCCCACCACCTCCGCCAGGCCGTACTGCTATCCCCGTAAGTCTGACCCGTGATCGCGGTCAGCGCGCGTCCGGCTTGAAACCGCACGGATCCGTTTGTGTCGTTCGCGACGAGGTCGATCAGCGGTTCCACGGCACGCGGGTCCTTGATCGCCCCGAGTGCTTGGGCCGACAGGTTCCTCACCGAGTGATAGGGATCTTTCAGGGCACGAACAAGCACGTCGAACGTCCGTGGGTCGGCAGCAGTCTTGAGACTGCGCGCCGCCGCATAACGAACTTCCTGGTCAGCATCCTGGAGAGCATCCGCCATCGCGTCGACCGATCGCGGGTCCTCCTTCTCGCCCAAGCCCTCTAACGCCCGCATGCGCACCTCTACGTCGGTGTCCTTGGCCAGCCCCAGTAAGGCGTCTAGAGCCCGCGGATCTTCGCTCAGACCCAGCCATCGGGCGACGTCTCCACGTGCGGGCTATGAAGGGCGCTTGAGCACATCTAGCAGGATCTGTGTCGCTGCCGGGTCCTTCATCTGCGCCAGTGCCTTGGCGGCCTGCCAGCTCCAGTCGCTACCCGGCTCCACGAGTCCGGCCCGAAGCGGCTCGAGTGCAAGTTTGCCGATCCGACCCAGTGCACTGGCCGCTGCATCGGAGGACAAACCGACCGATGTGAAGGTTCGGTTCCCAACCGTCACCGTCTCCATGATGCTTCCGTTCCGTTTCAGCATGTTGACGAGGAACGGAATCGCGGGTGCCGCTTGCGCCCCCAGTTCGCCCAGTTTTTCCGCCGCAGGGATCCGCACGTTTGAATCGTTAGCGCTCAGAGCCTCGATCAAAACGCGGACCTCGTTCGGAGTGTTGGCAGGTATCTGTTGGGCCGTCGATGTCGCCTGGACCTCAGTGACCGCCCACACGGCGCATGCGAACAGCGCAAACCAATGAAGCGCTGCGTGCGATTCCTGACGATCGTCATGTCCTCCTGTGCGGAGTGCCCAGCGGAGAGGCGCGAGTACCGCACGAACGTGTGTCGCCATTGTCCATTCCCCCTTGTCCTGCTGGCCCGTCAACGCTCGCGGCTCACCCGCAGCCGCTCCGAGTTCTGGGTGACGCGGCCGTCGGGTGCAGCCGCTTGTTGGGCTGCTCGGTGCCGCTTACAATGCCTACATGACCTCTCGTGCGCAAGGGCTTCTTCGCGAGGCGCTCACGTTGCCGATTGAAGACCGTGCGAAGGTGGCCGCCGAGTTACTGGCGAGTCTTGATGCCGATGCGGTAGATGAGCCCGATGAGGTGGAAGCCGCCTGGGCCGAAGAAATCGAAAAACGTGCGCGCCGCGTGATGGCCGGAGAATCCGCGGGGATCGCGTGGGAAGACGTGCGCGCTCGAGCTGAAGCCGCGTTGCGTAAGACGTGAGCGTGATCGTCCGCTTTGAGGACGAGGCTGACGTGGAGTACCGAGAAGCCGGCCGCTGGTACGATGCCCGGCAGACGGGTCTCGGCATCGAGTTCTTCGATGAAGTTGATGCCACGGTTCGACGAATCGTCGAGTTCCCTCGCATTGGTGCGTCGGTGCCGCGAGTCCCTTCTGGCCTTCTCGTGCGCCGTCTGGCGGTCGCACGTTTTCCGTACCACGTGGTCTATTTGGAACCGACGAACGCGCTCCGGATCCTTGCGATTGCCCACGATCGCCGTAAGCCCGGCTACTGGAAGCATCGACTCACGTAACTCCGGGCTCGTGGCTTGTCAGCCTAACGTGCCGCTTCAGCCGCGGCGGCTCCGATCGCACCGGCCGCCGACGGCTGCAAGCGGGGGTTAGCCAGCGCTCCGGTTCGTCGCTACCGGAACTCGCGCGATAAGTCCGGCGGCCCCGTATCGCCTCAGTCCCTCCTCAGCATGGAGCCGCAGCTTCTTGTCGACTTCCTCCGAGATGATCTTCCTCAAGATCGGGAGCACTCGCGGGTCGGGGGTCCGGTGGTGCGCCAGCATGGCAAGGGCCTGCCGCCTCACTTTGATGTTCGAATCCTGCTCAATCCGCTCCAGCAGTAAGGGAATGACGTCGACCGGGTTCGGACCATCCTTGCACTTCTCGCAGGAGAGTGAATGAACGGCCCAGACGCGCACCTCGGCCTTCGGATCGTGCAGAAGCGGTGTTAGCGCTCGAAGGGTTTCGCCGTCGGCATAATTATCCGCGAGTATCGCGCTCCAGTGACGAATGTGCCAATTCGAGTTTTGTAAACCCTTCCGAACGGCGGGCAGTGCGTTGGCACCCCGACCGTACAGTACGAGGAACGCAGCCCACCTGTTCTGACCGTTGGCAAACTCGGCGACGAGTTCCTCGGGAGAGGCCTCCGGGCGAAACGGTGCTGCCTCCTTAATCATGCGGCGAATGGCCGACGCGTGGTCGCCTTCCAACTCGGGCAGACTGCGTGAGCCATCAGACGCCTCGATGTTCTTCTCAGGTTTTGGTTTCATGATCTTTGCCTGGCTAACGGTCTATGGAGTAGACCGGAACGGACTGCTGGCGGGCTACAAAGCCCGCGAGTCCCTCGCTGATGCCTGCCATGCGCAACGAGCGCCGGATGTTACCACGCCGGGCAGGATCTGGCCGTCGCGGCATTTACCGGTGAACGCGGGCATCACACGCTGGCCTCGCGCGTATCCGCGCACGGGAACGCGGCAGGCTTGCGTGTAAGTGTTGAGTGCGACGGCCTTGCTGCCGATATGCCGCTGGCGTCCCGGCTGAATGACCCGCGAGCCACGCGGGCTAAAAACAGAGAGATCGTCTGTCACAGCCGATCTGGGCCTTCAGCGGATTTCTCGCCGTCACTGGCAGCATCGTTCGCAAGTCCTTCTGTCCGTTGCCACGGCGCACGACGATTCGATGCCGATCGGAGTCGATGTCCTTGACGCGCATTGCGCGGCAGTCTCGGATCCTGAGCGCCGTAGAGGATGACAACGATGATTCAGTGGGCATCGCGTTCATCTCCGAGCGAATCGATGCTTTGAATCTCGGTGTCTCTGCGTCTCGGTGGCCGCGGACGTGTACGTTATTCTTGAAGCCTAACCGTGGCTGACTATCACCCGCAGGAACTCGAGAAGAAGTGGCAGGACCACTGGACGCTCACGCGCGCATTCGAGGTCACCGAGGACCGGTCGAAGCCGAAGTTCTATTGCCTCGAGATGTTCGCGTACCCCTCTGGGCATGCGCATGTCGGACACGTCCGCAACTACATCATCGGTGACGTTGTCTCGCGGTTGAAGCGGCTGCAGGGCTTCAACGTCCTCCATCCTTTCGGGTGGGACGCGTTTGGGTTGCCCGCCGAGAACGCGGCGATCCAGAACGGGATTCATCCCGAGACCTCGACGCTCGGCAACATCGCTCACATGAAGGGCCAGCTGCAAAGGCTCGGGATCAGCTACGCGTGGGGACGTGAGCTGGCCACGTGTTTGCCCGACTACTACAAATGGAATCAGTGGCTGTTCGTCCGCATGTTCCAGCGCGGCCTGGCGTATCGGCGGCGCTCGACCGTGAACTGGTGTCCGAGCTGTCAGACCGTGCTCGCCAACGAGCAAGTGATCGACGGCGCCTGCTGGCGCTGCGGGACGATGGTGACGCAGAAGGACCTCGAGCAATGGTTCTTCCGCATTACCGCGTACGCGGACGATCTGCTGAACAGCATCGACGGCCTCTCGCAATGGCCCGAGAAGGTGTTGACGATGCAGCGCAATTGGATCGGACGATCCGAAGGCGCCCGCGTCCACTTTCCAATCGACGGCAGCTCAGAAACGATCGAGGTCTTCACCACGCGCATCGACACGATCTTCGGCGCGACGTTCGTACTCCTCGCGCCTGAGCATGCGCTCGTGAATCGGTTCGCCGACGAAGCGCCCGGGGTCAACACGATACGGTCGCAGGCGCAGCGCTTCCGCACGCAGGATCGCGCTGGCCGCGTCAGCGGAGAAGTGGAGAAAGAGGGATTCTTTACCGGTCGCTACGCGTTGAACCCGTTCACCGGACAGCAGGTCCCGATTTGGGTCGCCAATTTCGTGCTGGGTGAATACGGCACGGGCGCGGTGATGGCTGTGCCTGCTCACGATCAGCGTGACTTCGAGTTTGCGCGCAAGTACGACGTGCCGATCGTTCCGGTAGTGCGGCCCGCCGACGGGTCCATTCCAGTGGCCGGGGAGATGGTCGAGGCGGTGTCAAACGACGGCGTCCTGGTCAACTCGGGCCAGTACAACGGGCTGGACTCGGACACGGCGAGGCGAAAGATCACCGATGACGCCCAGGAGCGGGGCATCGGCGAGAGTGCGGTGCAGTTCAGGCTGAAGGACTGGGGCATTTCCCGGCAGCGCTACTGGGGCACACCCATTCCGATCATCTACTGCCCAAACGACGGCATTGTGCCCGTACCCGACGAGCACCTGCCGGTGACGCTGCCCAAGATCGCAGAGTTCTCCGGCCGCGGCGACTCGCCTCTGGCTGGAGTGCCAGAGTTCGTGAACGTGGTGTGCCCGCTGTGCGGTGGGTCCGCGCGTCGCGAGACCGACACCATGGACACTTTCGTGGACTCGTCCTGGTATTACTACCGCTTCGCCGACGCTCACAACGATCGGCTGCCGTTCGATCCGGCAAAGGTCGCGTACTGGTGCCCCGTCGATTTCTACAGTGGGGGCGTCGAGCACGCGATCTTGCACTTGATCTACTCGCGCTTCTTCGCTCGCGTCTTTCATGATCTCGGCATGATTCAGCACACCGAGCCATTCACCCATCTGCTCACACAAGGAATGGTGATGAAGGACGGCGCCGTCATGTCCAAGTCGAAGGGGAACGTCGTCGATCCCGACACGATGATCGGGAGGTACGGCGCCGACGCGCTGCGCCTGTACGTGATGTTCGTGGCGCCACCCGAAAAAGAAGTTGAGTGGGCCGACACCGGGCTGGAGGGGAGTGTCCGCTTCCTCGCGCGCGTCTGGAGGGCGGCCAATCACTGGTGCCAGGAGGCACAAGCCGCGCCTCGATCCATCAACCATGCCGCGCTGACGGGCGACGAGCGCGCTCTTCGGCGCAAGACCCACGACACGATTCGCCGCGTCACCGTCGATCTCGACGTGCGTCAGCAGATGAACACGGCGGTGTCGGCGATGATGGAGCTGGTCAACGAGCTGTACGGCTTTGCCGAAAAGGGCGAGCGCTCCGAGCACGCGCCGGGCGTAGCGCGCGAGGCCCTCGAGTCCCTGATCGTAATGCTGTCGCCATTTGCCCCACACACGATGGAGGAGCTCTGGCAGATGTACGGGCATCGGGATGGGCTGGCCGCCGCCAAATGGCCCACTCACGATCCCGAGGTCGCCAAGGCCGAGCTGCTGATCATTCCGGTTCAGGTCAACGGGAAACTGCGCGGGCGGATTTCAGCGGCGCCGGGGACCGAGGACGCCGACCTCGAGCGGTTGGCGCTTGCGGAGCCCAACGTCCGGGCACACACTGATGGCAAGACGATTCGCAAGGTCGTCATCGCCAAGGACCGTTTGATCAGTATCGTGGCTGCTTAGTGATGAAGCAAGAAGCTGGAAGCAAGAAGCAAGAAAGCGATGGGCTGACGCGCCGGCAGGTCCTGAGGGCGATGCCGGTCGTCGCGCTTGGCGTGAGTGCGGCGTCGTGCGGCTATGCGCTGGCCGGGCGCGGATCGTTCCTGCCTGACTACATCAAGATTCTCGGGATCCCGATGTTCGCCAACGCCACTCCGTACCAGGCGGTCGAACAGATGTTCACGCAGCAAGTGCGCGTGCAGTTCCAGAGCAGCGGGCGCTACACGGTTGTCCCCACCGACGTTGGCGCCGACGGCGTCGTCCGGGGCGAGATCCTGTCGATTCAGCCGACGCCGGTCGGCGTCGGCGATGCGCAGCTCGCCTCCCGGTATCGATTCACCGTCGTCGTCAAAGTGAAATTCGAAGACGTCAAGCAGCAGAAAACGCTGTGGGAGAATCCGTCGCTCTCGTTCTCGGATGAGTACGAGTTGAGCAGCCCGGGCAGCGTCGGCCGCGATGCCTCGGCGTTTCAGGGTGAGCGGACCGTGTTCGAGCGGCTCTCTCAGGACTTTGGCAGGTCAGTGGTAAGCGCGATTCTCGAGGCGTTCTAAACCGAAACTCACTTGAATCGATGAGAGTTCCGGTGGGCGGGGGGGCCAGGTAGGCCGGGTAGGGCGGGTCGGACAGATCGCACAGAGATTATGAACCGAAGTGAGCTTTCGGATTAAATAGCCTTCCAGTCCGTGGTTTCTCCAAGCGACGTTCGCAAGCAGATTGCCGCAGGTATGACCGCCCCTCTCTATCTGGTCGAGGGCGGTGACGTCCAGTCGCGCAACGGTCTCGCACAGGAGTTTTTCGCCCTCGTGGACGAGGGTCTGCACGCCTTCAATGTCGAGACCCTCCATGCCGCGGATGCGTCGAGCGCGGCCGCTCGCGATCAACTGATCAACTCACTCCTGTCGACTGCGCGCACGCTCCCGATGATGTCGCCACGGCGCCTGATCCTCGTGCACGATGCCGAACGCTTGCTGTCACCCAAGCGCGCCAAAGACGAGGAAGAGCCGCCGCCCGCGGTCGCCACGTCCGCAGGCAAGCGGAAGCGGGCGGCAACGCATGTCGAGGAGCTGGAAAGCTATTTCGAATCGCCTGAGGCGATGACGACGGTCGTGTTCGTGTCCGGCCCACTCGATGCCAATCGCCGTCTCGTCAAGTTACTCCGCCAGCACGCCGTGGCAGTGGACTCCGGATCGCTCGCGTCGCCGACAGATGCCGAGCGTTGGATTAGGGCGCGACTGGAGAAGGACGAAATGTGGATGGAGCAGAAGGCCGTCTCGTTGCTGCTCGAGGCCACCGGGCTCGATCTTGGAAGCATCCGTTCTGAAATCGAGAAGCTGATCCTCTACGCGTCAGGCGAGACGTCGATCACGGCGACGCACGTTCGCGAAGTGGTGATTCCTCAGGATGAGCCTGGCGAGGGATTCGTCATGGGCGACGCCTTCCGAAATCTGGACGTCCGGCTGGCTCTCAGGGAGATCGGCGCGCAGCTAGACGCCGGAATTCAGCCACCGCAGGTTCTCGGACAGATTCGCGCGGCCACACATTCGCTTCGCCCGGATTCAAGGCTCAAACCTGCGCTCGACGCGGTATTCCAGACTGACATCGCGATCAAGTCGTCGGCCGGTGCTCCACGCCACCTGCTCGAGCGGCTAGTCATCGAGCTGTGCGCGAAGTAACGAGCTGTGTTCCACGGCGGGTCTAAAGACCCGCCTCTACGGGCGAAGCGCTGCGTCGAGAGAAGGGACCGCCATGATCGAGACCTAGGCTTTCGCGGGGCTGAGCCGTGACGCGGCATGGGCCATCTCACGGACGCGGGCCGCGCTGTCGTGCGCGACGGCGGTGCCACCGGCTGTGAGCTCGTAGTAGCGGCGAGGCGGACGCTGGTCGCGGCGTGCAAGCCCGTCTTTTTCCCAGCGCGAGCGGACAGATCCTTCGGCATTCAGCCGCCGGAGGATGGGATAGACCGTCCCGCTGGGCAGGTGGGTCGCATCCATGATGTCAAAGCCGTAGTGCCGGCCGTCCAGGAGCGCCCGGAGGACCAGGGCGGTGTGATAGGTCAATCGCATGGGCTGTGTTTTGCTCTACCTATGTAGAGTAAGACGGGAATAGCGGGCAGAGGGTTGGGACCTGGGCCGCGGATATCCCAGCTGAGGTAGACGACGCAGACCGCGCCGGCGACGCGCCTGGGCATCAACCGTCTATCTGTGTGAGCTGTGTTACTTGGAGACGCGCGCGGAGAAGCGGGACTTGAGGCGCGAGGCCGTGTTCTTGTGGATGATGCCCTTGGTGGCCATCTTGTCCACCAGGGATTGCAGGTCCTTCACCAGTTCCTTGGGCGAGCCCGCCTCCTGGCCGGCGACGATGCCTTGACGGACGGTCTTCAGCCCCGTTCGTAACTTCGACCGGAGCGCGCGATTGTGCTCGCGTCGCTTGATGTTCTGCCGATTCGCCTTTAACGCCGACTTGTTCCGCTTTGCCACGTCTCGAGGACCTCTAAGTCAGAAGGATGCCAAACACAGAAGTCTAACACGTTATCCAGCAGCCCCGAGCGTTCTGCCTCAAGGATGAGTGGTGATCGCCGGCAACCCTCGCTCACGCAGAGCCCGAGCGATGTGCTCGGCGATCTGACCCGCGAATGCCGCCGTATAGTGTACCGAGTCCACGTACAGCGGCTCTCGGGCGTCGCGCTGGAGGTCGGCCAGCCAGAGAAACCCCACGTCGTCGCCTCCTCGGGTCGCCGCCATCGCCTCGTATCCGCGTTGTGCCGCAGATTCCTGTGAGCGAAAGAGATGGTAGGTGAGGTCGTATCCGTAGCTGGGGACTGGCTGCCAGACGAACAGTGTCTCGGTGTTGAACGCCTGGGCGACGGCCTGAATCATCCTCCTGTTGGCGCGGTACCGACTCAGGGCCGAGGCCACGGCGATGCCTGACGGTTGAGGGTTCTCGGTGGCGGTGCGTGGCAGTAACCTCCTCCGAACCCTATCGACCGCCCGGACGATCGCGAACTGATCGAGGGGCGATGTGGTTGGTGCTCGGCCATTCATGAAGTCTGAAAGCCGACCGGTGTAGGCAGGCGTCGGCCCGTAAAACTCGTTGAGGCCGTCGATGAAGATGGCCAGATCTGGAACCAAGCCTTTCGCCAACAACTCCTCGAGTAACGAGCGTTCTTGGGAGGAGTAGTAGAAGCGCCGGCCAAAGTTGTAGACGTGCACTCCGTGAAGTAAGCGAGCGAGGTGCGCAGGGATCGTGGACGCATCTTCGACGCCGACGCCGAACGTTGTCGATCCACCGAAGACGAAGACGGTAACCGCGTTGGTCGGCGGAGGCCACGTGGGCGAACCAACCCCGTTCAGGCGATACCCCTCCGGTGCGACATTGATATAGCGGCTGTTCCGCGGGAGTTCGCGGTGCTCAGTGAACGGCTCGTAGATGTGAGTCTGCGACCACTGCTCGGACAAGAGCGTATCGATATCCTCATTGGAATAGCCCGGATACACCCGCGTGAGATCCACGTTCGGGTAAGCGCTGCGAATGGGAGGTTCGAACGCCGAGTAGGCATCGTAGGTCGTCAAGGCCACCCACGTGACGGCATTTACAGCCAGAAGCAGTGCCACGGTGTTGAGTAAAACGATCGCCAGGGGCGTCCACGCCCTCCGAACCGATCTCATGCGAGGATTCCTTGGGAGCGTCCTAGTTTCTACGAAAACGTCGACACATCCAGCCGGAAGCTAACGCCGATTGCCGACGATTGAATAGGCGCCAGACGCGGGAGGTTTGTTCGAATAGCGGGGAACCGGCTGACCGTTCACGAAATCGATCCAGGTGTAGATGACACGGGCCGGCGGTTGCTCGACCGTCACGATCGTGGCACTCGACACCTTCTTGACGTACTGCCGCGTTTCGCGGAACGGCGGCACATCGCCGTATTTCTCCACGTTGCCCGGCCCCGCGTTGTAGGCCGCGAGGGCAAGCTCGACGTCGTTGTCGTATCGGTTCAGCAGGCTCTTCAGGTACCGCACGCCGGCCGAGATGTTCTGCTCGGGCTCGAACGGATTGCGCACCCCGTATTCGCGCGCCGTGGCGGGCATGAGCTGCATCAGGCCCATCGCGCCCTTTGACGAGATCGCAAGCGGATTGAAGGCCGACTCAGCCTGAATGACGGCTCGCACGAGATCCGGAGACACGCCCTGCCGTGCAGAATGATCCTCGATGGTGTCGTTGAAGCGGGTGGTGCCTTGAGCCGGCCTCGAGGCGCGAACCGACGAACTTCCCTGGACTTCGTACGTGGTCATCTCGCCCTTGTCTGAACGAGGCCTGCTCGACACGACCAATATTCCCTGCGCGTCACGCCATGAGTAGATCTGTGCAGCGGCAGGACGCGGGAGCATGGCAACGAGGGCGAAGAGCAACGGGACAACGCGACGAGTCACCACGCACTCTGCTGTATCGGCGGCAGAGCCACGCGGCGTGATGTGAAAAAGTGGTCAGCTCAACAGTTTTTCAACAAGATTTCGCGCTTCAGTGAGCAGCTGCGGAATCTTCGACGCATCTTTCCCGCCAGCCTCGGCAAAGTCGGCGCGCCCGCCGCCGCCACCGCCAACAATTGGTGCGAGCTGCTTGACCAGCTGGCCCGCCTGGGCCTTCTTCGTCAGGTCGGGAGTCACCGATGCAATGATCACGACCTTGCCGTCACTCATCGGCGCGGCGAGCACGATGACGCCGCTCTTCAGACGCGACTTGAGCGTGTCGGCCAGTGCTCGCAGCGACTCTTTATCCACATCGTCCACCCGACGAGCGATGAGCGTGGACCCGTTCACTTGGATGTGATCGCTGTCGGGTGTGGACCCGCCTCCACCTGCCAAAGCGAGCTTGGTCTTGAGTTGCTGAATCTCTTTCTGCAACCGGCTCAGGCTCGCCTGCTGACCTCGAATCCACTCCGCGAGCTCGCCGGTTCTCGCGCCGCTTTCCGCGAGAGCGCCGCTCATGTCATCCAGTGTGATTCGGGCAAGCGCGAGGGCGCCATGACCCGTGAGCGCCTCGATCCTGCGAACGCCCGCTGCGACGCCAGACTCTTCGGTGAGCAAGAACGCCCCGATCTCGCCGGTCGCGCTGACATGGGTTCCGCCACAGAGCTCCGTGCTGAAGCGGCCGTCGCCAATCGACACGACTCGGACGCGCTCGCCGTATTTCTCTCCGAACAGCGCCATGGCGCCCGACGCCATGGCGTCCTGTGTGTCGCGAATCGCGGTCGACACTGGCTCGTTCTTCAGGATCCGTTCGTTGACCATGCGCTCGACCGCCTGCTTCTGGTCGCGCGTAAGCGGGGAGAAGTGCACGAAGTCGAATCGCAGGCGATCGGGCGCCACGAGCGATCCTCCTTGCTTCACGTGGGTGCCGAGCACCGAACGCAGCGTCGCGTGCAGGAGATGCGTGGCCGTGTGATTGCGGCGGGTCGCATCGCGCAGCGCGACGTCCACTTCAACGGTCGCAATGTCTCGAGCGGCAAGCTCGCCCTCGACCTTCTCGATGTGGTGGGCGCGTGGGAGGCCGGGGCCGAGTCGAACCACACCAGTGACCTTCGAGCGGCCGCCGGCGGCGTGCTCGATCCACCCTTGGTCCGACACTTGCCCGCCGGCTTCGACGTAAAACGGCGTCCTCGCCAGGACGGCGTATCCCGATGATCCGTTTCTCAGCTTCTGGACCGATCGCTTGTGCTCGTCGAACAACGCCAGGATCGGAACCCCTTGGAGGCTGGTTTGGTCGTAGCCTTCGAACTTGTCGCCGACCTTGCGCAGCGATTCGCGCTCCTCGTCAGAAGCAAAGACGAAGTCCTCGGCCTTTTTGCTCTCGAAGGCACTCCCAGCCCGGGCTTTTTCGCGCTGGCCCTCCATCGCCTCGTCGAATCCACGAGCGTCGAAGACCAGGCCCTGCGACGCTGACAAGTCCTCGATGAAGTCGCGGGGAATGCCGTAGGTGTCGTAGAGCTTGAACGCCTCATCGCCCGGAACGATCTTCGAGCCCTTGGCCGCCCGTTCGAGCACCTCTTCGAGCCTGGGCAGACCACCGGTTAACACCGCGTCAAAGCGCTCTTCTTCACTTCGCACGACTCGACCGACCGATTCGTGTGCCGCCTTCAGCTCGGGATACGCGTCGCCCATCTCGGCGACTACGACATCGACGAGCGAGAACAGAAACGGCCGTGTCAGTCCCAGCTTGCGTCCGTGCCGCATGGCCCGGCGCATGATCTTGCGGAGCACGTACCCGCGCCACTCGTTGGAAGGCACGACCCCGTCGGCAATGAGAAACGTCGACGCGCGGATGTGATCGGCCACCACGCGCATCGACACATCGGTCGGTGACATCGTGCCGCCATACGGGTGTCCCGACAGCTTCCCGAGCGCCGACAGGATGGGCATGAACAACGGCGTGTCGTAGTTTGACAACGTGTCCTGCAACACCGCCGAGACGCGCTCCAGACCCATCCCGGTATCGATCGAAGGCGCAGGAAGTGGTGTGAGCCGGCCGTCGCCGTCGCGCTCGAACTCCATGAACACGTTGTTCCAGATCTCGACGAAGCGCTCGCTGCCAGACTCGACGTCGGTGATGAAGTTGCCGGTCCCGGTCACGCTCGGGCCGCGGTCGTAATAGATCTCCGAACACCGGCCGCAGGGGCCTGTGTCGCCCATGGCCCAGAAGTTGTCGGCCATGCCGAGCTCGCCGACGTGGGAGTCTGGGAGGAAGTCCCGCCAACGTCGATGGGCCTCGTCATCTCTCGGGATGGCCGATTCGCCCCTGAAGACGGTCGCGTAGAGACGCGACGGATCAAGCCCCCATTCCCTGGTGAGCAGCACCCACGCCAGCTCGATGGCGTCCTGTTTGAAGTAATCGCCGAACGAGAAGTTCCCGAGCATTTCGAAGAACGTGTGGTGCCGCAACGACGGCCCGACGTTTTCGAGATCGTTGTGCTTCCCACTCACGCGCATGCACTTTTGCGACGAAGCGGCGCGCGTGTACGCTCGGCGCTCGCGGCCGAGAAAAACATCCTTGAACTGATTCATCCCCGCGTTGGTGAACAGCAGCGTGGGATCGTCGCCCGGCAGCAGCGGCGAGCTTGGCACGACTCGATGGCCGTGCCGCTCGAAGTACTGCAGGAACGACGAGCGAATCTCCGCGGGATGCATCTCGGTATTCTAGCGGTCGGTAGTCGGTAGTCGGTAGTCAGGAGTCGTGAGCAGTCGGGAGTCGAGAGTCGGGGCTGATACTACGAGCGCAAGCGCTTGAGAATGTCGCCGGTGTGAAACCCTTGAGCCATCAGGCCGCGGACCAGCCGGGCGCGGGCTTTCTCGTCCAGCCCATCGACGCTGCGCCCTCGCAACCGCCGCTCGAGCGCGCGATCGAGCAGCGCGGGCTCGTCCAGTTCGCCGAACGCTTCATCGACCGACGCGCTGGCGATCGAGTCGGCCACGCCCAGCTCGCGGATCTTCTGCAGGACCCGCAGGCGCCCGCGATGGCGCACGCCGCTCTCACGCCGCGCCACCGCCAGGGCCAGCCGCCGATCGTCGAGCGTACCGTCGTTGCGAAGACGGCTGATGGCGTCATCGATGTCGTCGGATTCACACTTGCGCCGAGCCAGCCGCTCACGCAGTTGGTGCTCAGACAGCTCTCTGCCGGAGAGCAGCATCAGCGCAATCTGAAAGGCACTCGCCATCGCGTCGGGGGCGAAGCTTCGAACCCTTGAACGCTCGAACCTTGGAACTCTGGAACCCTGGAACCTGCTAGCGGCCAAACCTCGTGATTTCCGGCTGCGGCCCTGGCGTCGCGCTCTTGGTGGCGCCGATGACCGAGCTCGCCATTTGATCCCGAGCGGCGTCTGACGTGCCCGAAATGCCCTGGACGCGCATCTTGAACTCGTCCACCTTCGACGCCCACCGGAGGGCTTCCTCGTAGGTCACCAGTCCGTTCTGCAACAGCCCGAAGATCGACTGATCGAACGTCTGCATCCCGTACTGCGACACACCTTGGGCGATCGCCGTCTGGATGAGATGCGTCTTGTCCTTGTCGACCATACAGTCCTTGATGAACGGCGTGGCGACGAGCACTTCGACCGCCGGCACGCGTCCCTCGCCGTCGGCGCGAGGCATCAAGCGCTGGGCGATGGCCGCTTTGAGGACCGTCGCCAGCTGCAAGCGGATCTGCTTGTGCTGGTGAGGCGGGAATACCGAGATGATGCGGTTGATGGTTTCGGTCGCATCCAGTGTGTGGAGCGTCGAGAACACCAGGTGGCCGGTCTCGGCCGCGTGGAGCGCGATCTCGATCGTCTCCTGGTCGCGCATTTCGCCGACGAGGATGACATCAGGATCCTGACGCAGCGCACTGCGCAGGGCGTGCGCGAACGACTCGGTGTCGATGCCGATCTCTCGCTGGTTGATGATGCACAGGTTGTCCCGGTGCAGATACTCAATGGGATCTTCAATCGTGATGATGTGCGACGGCCGCGTGCCGTTGATGAAATCGATCATCGACGCCAGCGACGAGCTCTTGCCGCTGCCCGTTGTCCCGGTCACGAGCACCAGTCCACGCTCTTCGGCCGCGATCGTCTTGAACACCGGCGGCAGCGTGAGCTCGTCGATGGTTCTCACCTTCCACGGGATCACGCGAATGACAATCCCGATGGTGCTGCGCTGCTGGAACACGTTGCAGCGAAACCGTCCGAGCCCCTGCACGCTGTAGGCCAGGTCGACTTCGTTGGAGTTCTTGAACTTGCGCTGATGCTCCGGCGGCATGATCGTCGTCGCCGCCGACGCCAGATCCTCGTACTCGAGCACAGCTTCGGTTGTGAGCGGCACCAGCTCACCGTTGATGCGCAGCACAGGATGGCCGCCGACCTTGAGATGGAGGTCGGAGGCATTCCGCTCGACGGCTATCTTGAGAAGTTCGTTTACCTGCATAAGTCTTCGTCGCTCGCTATCTGACCGTCGCGGGGGCCCCGACGGGCGTCAACCATCCGTGGGTATCTGGTACTGCGCCGCTGATGATGCCGAAGAAGCGTTCCTGAAGTGCTTTGGTGACCGATCCTCGTTTGCCGTCGCCGACGAGGATCTTGTCGATCGATCGAATGGGCGTGACTTCGACGGCCGTGCCGCAGAAGAACGCTTCGTCGGCCATGTACAGAACTTCTCGCGGAATCGCGCACTCGCGGACTTCAAATCCCAGATCCCGCGCCATCGTCAGAACACAGTCGCGGGTGATGCCCTTGAGCACCGACGAGTCGAGCGTCGGCGTAAAGATGACGCCGTCGCGAACCAGGAACAGGTTCTGGCCGCTGCCCTCACTGACCAGCCCACGCTCGTCGAGCGCTATGCCCTCGCCGTAGCCATCGAGCGTGGCCTGCATCTTGATGAGCGCGGAATTGGCGTAATTGCCCGTGCACTTCGCGAGACCCGGCATGGTGTTCGGCGCCAGTCGCGTCCAGGAGCTCACGCCGGCGTCGATGCCGTTCTCGAGTGCGTCGGCGCCGAGCATCTGATTCCACTCCCAGACGATAATGGCCACCTCCACCGGGTTGAGCATCGGGTTGAGGCCCAGCTGTTCGTAGCCGCGGTAGACGAGCGGCCGGATGTAGCAGCTCTTGAACCCGTTGACGCGGACGGTCTCGACCACCGCGTCCGACAGTTCCTGCGGCGACCAGCGCGGCGCCATGCGGTAGACCCGGCAGGAATCCGTCATCCGCCGCATGTGCGGCTCGAGCCGAAACACATTCGTAACGTGACGGGAGTCGTACGCGCGAAGACCCTCAAACACGCCGGTGCCGTAATGGACCACGTGTGCGGCGACGTGGACGGTGGCGTCCTTCCAGTCCACCATCGACCCGTTCATCCAAATCTTGCCGGTGCCAGTGAAAGCCATTACGCAGAGGCCTCTCGATTACGCAGATGGGAGCATCCGCAGATTGCGCAGATTTGCCCTTCTGGCGCGAATCAAAGAAAACGAGCCTGCGGTAGCTCGTTCAAGGTATCGGCCAATGGGCGCTGAGCGCTATTGGCGCGAAAACTGTGAGGATTATCCCAAAAAAGTCAATCAGCCTGATCGACGTAATCGTCGGATGATCCCATCTGCGTAATCGGACCGACATCTGTGTAATCGAGCCGTGGGGCCTATTGCGGCTCCCCACAAAACGGACAGCGATCGGTCCGCGCGTGCAGCGCCTTCCCGCATTTCCAGCAGAAGCGCGGTTGCACGGTCTCGCGCGCCTTGAGACGGGTCTGAATCTCCTGCGCCTCGTCGACGGCGGCGCCTCCGCCCGAGGGCTGTGCGGGCCGCCACGGACGCTTCGGCGGCGTGGGCCGACTGGCATTCAGCACGGCTTCGAGCAGATCCGCGGCGCGCTGGTAGCGTGACGGGATATCTGCCGCGATGGCTTTCATCACAATGTCGCTGATCGCCTTGGGCAGCTTGGGGTTCCTCAACTTCGGCGGCGACGCCAGCTCGCCGCGCATTAATCGCTCGAGATCGGCGGGCCCGGGTGTCTCGTACGGCAGCACGCCCGTGAACATCTGATACATCGTGATGCCGAGCGAGTAGATGTCGGAGGCAAAGACGGCCTTGCCGTGAAATTGCTCGGGCGCCATGTAGGGCGGGCTGCCAATCACCGTGGTCCCGTGTGCCGCAATCTCCAGAAACCGCGAGGTGCCGAAATCCGCGACCTTGACGATGCCTTGCTCGGTGACCAGGACGTTGCCCGGCCTGAGATCGCGGTGGATGATGCCTTGACCATGTGCGTGATCCATCGCGTTGCAGATCTGACAGGTGTAGTCGAGCGCACGTGGAAGATCGAGGGCCCCCTCGCGTTCGACGATGGCCTCCAGCGTATCGCCGGGCACGTACTCCATCACGATGAAGAAGATGTCGTCCTGCTTCTCGGCCGTGAGCACCGTCACGATGTTCGGATGGCTCAGCGACGCGAGCAGGCGGGGCTCACGGACGAGCTCGCCAAAATCCAGATTCTGTTTGTGGGGGACTTTGATCGCGACTTTCTTGTCGATCCACGTGTCTTCTGCGAGATAGACGCTGCCGAAACCGCCACTTCCTAACGGCGAGAGAATGCGGTACTTCCCAACCGTCTGCCCGCGAAAGAACATCTGTGCCGATGAGTATACTCTCGGCGTGCTGCCGCGCTTTTACATCCCGGACGTCGATACGGCCTCCTCGCAGTTCGACTTGCCCGATGAAGAAGCGGCGCATCTGGTCCGCGTGCTGCGGCTCGGTGAGGGTGACGAGATCGAAGTGTTCGACGGTCGTGGTGGCGCGTGGAAGGCCAACGTGATTCGCACCGACAAGCAGAGCGCGACGGTGCGTCGACACGCGCCGGTCGAGTCAGCGGCCGAAGCGCACGTGGCCGTCTCGGTCGTCATCAGCGTTCTGAAAGCGTCGAAGATGGACGAGATTGTCCGGGACACGGTGATGATTGGCGCGTCAGCGATTCAACCCGTGACCAGCGCGCGATCGATAGGGAATCGTGGGACGCTGGCCGATGGCCATCGCATAGCGCGATGGCAGCGAATCGCGGTGTCGTCGGCCAAGCAGTGCCGGCGAGCGGTCGTGCCGATCGTCCACCCGGTCGTCCCTTTCGACGAGTACCTCGGCCAGGCGAGCGATGCCCTGCGCATCATTTGTGTTGAGCCGGCAGCCGCCAACGCCGGCCTGCGATCCGCGGACCAAATCCCGCGTCCTGAAACAGCCGCCGTCATCATCGGGCCCGAAGGCGGCTGGACGGATGCCGAAGTAATCGCGGCGCGCGAAGCTGGGGCGATACCGATGACGTTGGGCTCTCGCGTGCTCCGCGCCGACGCCGTTCCGCTCATTGCCCTGACCGCACTCTTTTCCACTTGGGGAGAACTCTCATGATGAAGCGATGGCTCATCGCGGCCGGTCTCATCGTCCTGGCAACACCGGCGCTGCGTGGCGACCAACCTCTGCGTGGCGACAAACCTTTGCGTGGCGACAAACCTTTAGG
>JBOGIV010000139.1:0-7694 GCA_050747925.1 Vicinamibacterales bacterium | reverse complement strand
AAGAAGAGACGCGCGATGCGCGTGGCGTCAGCTGCGTCGAGATGTTGGTGGCGGATCTTCGTTATGGCGCGCGGTCGCTGGTGAAGCGGCCAGGTTATACATTGCTCGCCGTCCTCACGCTCGGCCTGGGCATCGGCGCCAACACGGCCATCTTCAGCGTCATCAACGGCGTGCTGCTCAAACCGTTGCCCTACGAGCACGGCGATCGGCTGGTCATCGTTCGTCAGTCCGCGCCGCTCGCCGGGCAGCGCAATGTGGGGGTCGGCGTCGCGGAGTACTTCGACTATCGCGCGCAGACCGATGTGTTCGATGGGTTGGTCGAGTACCACCAGATGAGCTTCGACCTGCTCAATCGCGGCGAACCCGACAACGTCAACACCGGTGTGGTCTCCCACAACTTCTTCGACGTGCTTGGGATCACGCCGATACTCGGGCGGACGTTCGTGGCGTCCGACGATGTGGCAGGGGCCGAGGCGGTCCTCAGCCATACGTATTGGCGGACGAAGTTTGGCTCCGACCCGAACATCGTGGGCCAGGTGTTTGAGATGAACGACCGCCCGCATCGGGTCATTGGCGTCCTGCCGAACGTGCCGCACTATCCGCAGGAGAACGACGTGTACATGCCCGTGCTCGCGTGCCCGTTCCGCGCCGCGGCCGAGCGCAACATTCCGCAAAACCGCCGCGTCTTCAGTGGGCTCAATGTGTTTGGCCGGCTCAAGACAGGCGTCCAAGTGGAACAGGCGTCGAGCGCGGTCGCGACGGTGTGCAATCACTTCACGCAGGACAACCCTGCTGCGTACCGGAAGGCGACCTCAGGCTTCCAGGCCACGACCATTCCCGTGCGGGAGGCGCTGACGAGCGGCGCGCGAGAAATGCTGTTGATTCTGCTCGGCATCACCGGCCTGGTGCTGCTCATCGCGTGCGCCAATGTCGCCAATCTCACATTGGCCCGCGTCCTCGGTCGCGATCGCGAGCTTGCCATGCGCGCGGCACTCGGCGCTGGCCGCGGCCGGCTCGTTCGCCAACTGCTCACCGAGAGCACCCTGCTTGCCGTCGCAGGCGGCGTGGTCGGCATCGCCTTTGCCCTGGCGACCGTCGACATGCTCACGAAGTTCGTCGGCCGGTTCACCAGTCGCACGGGTGAGGTCTCGGTCGATCTGATCGTCCTGGCCTTCACGATGGGAGTCTCGATTCTCACCGGCATCCTGTTTGGAACGATTCCAGCACTCGGTGCGCGGATCGACCTCATCAACGCGTTGAAACAGGGAAGCAATCAGGCCGGTGACGGATCGAGCCGCAAGCGGGTGCAGAGTGCCTTGATCGTGGCGCAAGTTGCGGTGTCGGTCGTGCTGCTCGTCGGCGCAGGCCTCCTGCTGGCGAGCTTCTACCGTCTTCAGCGTGTCGAGACAGGGTATCGGGCAGAGGGTGTGCTGAACGCGCAAGTGTTCGGCAACTTCTCGCGCTACGGCGGTGCCACTGCGCTGCGCAAACTCTACCTCCCGATTCTCGATCGACTCGAAGGTCAACCCGGCGTGATCTCCGCGGCCATTACCAACGCCGTTCCGTTGTCGGGTGCCGGCGTTTTCAACCAGCGATTCGACATCGAAGGGCGCGTCACTGACGATCCCGACCGTCGGCCTGCCACTGATATCCGCGTCGCCAGCCCGAAGTATTTCGAAACGATTGGGATCCAGCTCGTCCGAGGCCGTGTCTTCACGGCACTCGACGGCGAGGACAGTCAGCGGGTGGTCGTGATCAACCAGTCGATGACCAAGTTCTGGGACGGCGGCGACCCCATTGGGTCGCGCATTTCAGCCGACCGAGGCGACACCTGGTTCACGGTGGTGGGTATTGTCGGCGACGTTCGACAGTTCGGCCTCGCACAGGAAACCGTGGCGCAAGCCTATGTGCCGCTGGCACAGACACCCCAGGGATTTCCCGGACGGGTGATGATCCGCACGGCTGGCGATCCGGCAAGCTTCGGTCCGCTCCTTCGCGACACCGTACACGCGGTCGACCCCAACCAGCCGGTTGAACGGATCGAGACGCTCGACGATCTCCGAACCGCCGCGCTGGCCACTCCGCGCATTACCGCCACCCTCCTCGGCATCTTCGCTGGGCTCGCGCTCCTCGTCACACTGGCTGGCATTGGCGGCGTGATCGCTACATCGGTCACCCAGCGCACTCGCGAATTCGGCGTGCGGATGGCGCTCGGCGCGAGCCGAGACTCGGTCCTGACGATGGTGCTGCGACAGGGGCTGACGCTCGTGGCGATCGGCCTGGTGCTGGGCGTTACGGGCGCCGTGGGCGCCGGTCGTGTGCTCTCGTCGTTTCTCTACGAAACGACCACGACCGACCCCGTAATCCTGGTGGGCGTGGCTGCCGTCTTCGTCATCGCGGGCGTCCTCGCGTGCCTGGTGCCCGCGAGGCGCGCGACGACGGTTGATCCGTTGATCGCACTGCGATCTGAATGAAACAGAAACAGAGACGGACGTAGCCACCGAGACACAGAGGCACAGAGCCAATAGCTTTTAGTCAAAGGCACATTGGTCGCCAAGACGCAGAAGCGCGGAGCAACTGGTTCGAATCATTTGTTACCTTCAAAATGGGCGTTGCAGCGTGACGCCCAAAGAATTTTCTCTGTGTCTCTGTGTCTCTGTGTCTCTGTGGCCACGTCCGTGATCGTTGTTATTTCTTATCCAGCTCTTCGATCGATGCCGTCGAGGGCTGACGGGTTTTCTGCAGGCCAGCCGCGACTTTCTCCACCTGCTTCATCACTCGCAGCAGGTTGAGGCCGAGAATCTTCTTGATGTCATCGTCCTTGTAGCCGCGCTTCAGCAACTCCGCCGTCAGCGCCGGATAGGTCGACACATCCTCGAGACCCTGGACAACGTCGGTGATCCCATCGAAGTCGCCGCCCAAGCCAATGTGATCGATGCCCGCCACCTTGCGGATGTGGTCGATGTGGTCGGCGACCTGCGACAGCGTGGCCCTGGGCCGAGGATTGGCGGCCTTCCAGCGCTCGAGCGTCGCGTTCACGTAGGCGTCGTTGTTGGGGAACTGCGACCGCAGCAGCTGCGTCTGCGCAGTGAGCTGTGTGCTGTAGTCGGCGGCGACCTGCGAGATGAAGCCGGGCACGAACGTCACCATCACGACGCCGCCGTTCTTGGGAATCATCTGCAGCACGCTGTCGGGAACATTGCGAGGCACGTTGCAGACAGCTCGGGCCGAGGAGTGCGAGAAGATCACCGGGGCTTCGGTGACCCGCAGCGCGTCTTCCATCGTGTCGGCCGAGACGTGGCTCAGATCGACGAGCATGCCGAGGCGGTTCATCTCGCGGACGACTTCCTCACCGAACTTCGAGAGCCCGCCGAGCACCACGGCGTCGGTGGCCGAATCGGCCCAGGGCAGATTCGACGAGTGGGTGAGCGTCATGTAGCGCGCGCCGAGGGCGTGCATCATCCGCAAAGTGGCCAGCGAGCTGTCGATCGAATGCCCACCCTCCATGCCGATCATCGACGCGATGCGGCCGGCCTTGAAGGCGCGCTCGACGTCCGCCGAGGTCAGCGCGTATTCGAATGTCTCCGGCCATCGCTTCACCATCCGGTGCACGATGTCGATCTGCTCCAGGGTGGCGCGCACCGCCTCTTTGCCCTGCATCGCCGCCGGCACATAGACCGACCAGAACTGGCCGCCGACTCCACCCTGGCGAAGTCGTGGGATGTCGGTCATCAATGCCGGAGCGGACTTGGTGATGTCGGCCTTCCCGAAGTCTCGCCCTGGATCGGCCTGGCGGAGCGCCCACGGATAGTCGTTGTGACCGTCGATCAACGGCGACTGTTTGTGCAGGGATCGTGCACGGGTGAGCGGGTCTGACTGCGCCGAGACGGTCACGACAAGCGCAGCCAGGCCGACTGCCGCGCTCAATCGGATCCACGTGAATCGCATCCGGTTCCTCCAACACCACGAGTCGCGGCAGGCAACCCTAAAGGGTTGCCTCTACAACTCCTGGGAGACTCGCCAGAGGTTAACAGGTTGCGTCTGGTTGCCGCGCGTATAATCCGCTTTCAAACCAAGCAAACGGCAGGCGGCAGGCGGTAGCGAACCCAACGGAGCACCACATGTTCACATCTCTCACTCGCATTGGCCTTGGCATCGGCGTGGTCGCGACGTTGGTGGCTGTCCCGCACGCGCAGCGGCCGTCATCGCCGGCGCCTGCCGCTGCGGCTCCTGCCACGCCGCCCGCGCCGATCGACCCTCGAATCGCGCGTCTGAAGGAGGGCGTGTCGAACGACATCAAGTCGCAGGCCGTGTACGACATGGGTCAGGTGATGACCGACATGGTCTTCAGCTTCGGTGAGCTCGGGTTCCAGGAGTTCGAGACCCAGAAATATCTGGGCAAGATCCTCCGCGACAACGGCTTCACGGTGGAAGACGGCGTGGCCGGCATTCCAAGCGCGTGGGTGGCGAAGTGGGGATCGGGTCGCCCGGTCATCGCGCTCGGATCGGACGTGGACTGCATCCCTCAGGCGTCCCAGAAACCTGGCGTCGCCTATCACGATCCGATCATCGAAGGCGCGCCGGGTCACGGCGAGGGTCATAACTCCGGCACCCCGCTGAACATCATCGCCGCCATTGCCGTGAAGAAAGTCATGGAGCGCGAGAAGCTGCCGGGCACGATCATGATCTGGCCGGGCATCGCCGAAGAGCTGCTCGGCACCAAGGCCTACTTTGTCCGCGCCGGCCTCTTCAAAGACGTGGACGCCGTGCTCTACAACCACGTCGGGTCGAATCTGTCGACCGGCTGGGGCGACGGTGGCGGCAACGGGCTGATCTCTGTTGAGTACACATTCGAGGGCGAGACGGCGCATAGCGCGGGGGCGCCCTGGCGCGGACGCTCGGCGCTTGATGCGGTGGAGCTCATGAGCGCGGGCTGGCAGTACCGTCGCGAGCATCTCCGGCTCCAGCAGCGCTCGCACTCGGTGATCACCAACGGCGGCGATCAACCGAACGTCGTGCCGCGCAACGCCGGCATCTGGTTCTACTTCCGCGAGACCACCTACGAAGGCATCAAGAATCTCTGGGACATTGGCGACAAGCTGGCAGAGGGCGCATCGCTGATGACGAACACGACGTGGAAGTCGCGCGTGCTCGGCTCAGCATGGCCGTCGCACATGAACCGCACGTTGGCCGAAACGCATTACGCCAATATCCAGTCCGTGGGTCTGCCGCAGTGGTCGGAAGCGGACGAGGCGCTGGCCAAGGCAACGCAGCGCGAGATGAAGGCGCCGGAGAACGGATTGGCCAAGACCATCCCGCCGCTTCGAGGGCGTGAGAGTCAACCTGACGAAGAAAAGCGCGGCGGCGGCTCCGACGATATCGGGGACATCTCGTGGAACGTGCCGACCGTGTCGCTGAGCTTCCCCTCCAATTTTCAAGCCGGACCGGGCCACAACTGGGCGAACGCCATTCCGATGGCGACCCCAATCGCCCACAAAGGCGTGAACGCCGGCGCGCGCGTGCAGGCGATGACGCTGCTCGACTTGATGATGCGGCCGGAGCTCCTCGAGCAGGCGCGCGATTATTTCGACAACGTTCAGCTCAAGCAGCGAAAGTACACGCCGCTCCTCCGGCCACAGGATCAGCCGGCCATCTGGCTCAACAAGTCGACGATGGATCGGTATCGGCCGGAGATGCGGAAGTACTACTTCGACCCGACGAAATACAAGACGTATCTCGACCAGCTCACGCAGCAGCTCAAGTACACGTATCCGACGGTGCGGCAGACCTCGTCACAGCCGTGACGAAGAACGAAGCAAGAAGAACGAATAGGGGTTCAAAGGTTCAAAGGTTCCAGTGTGAACCCCTCTTGATGAGCCGCTTCCCGGAGGCGCTCATCAAGGGAAACGAATATTTCTCCGCTCGGTTGCTCCTCGCACCACACAAGTGCGGCCGCCAGCTGCAGCGCGTCAGCCGCTCGCAAGGGATGAAAGGCGAGGAGGCGGGCCGCTCGGCGACGAAGCTCGTCGGTGGGCGCGATGGTGTCAGCGTGTTGGACGAGCTGTCGAAGGCGTTCAGTCGCCGCGCTCATCTGGGTTTTGTCGAAGGGCCGCGCTCGATGATGCCGGTAAAGAGCAGACTGACACTCGAGGGGCGTCGCCCACCAGATGACCGGCTCACGGTCCTCGGAGAGCGTTCGTGTGAGCGTCTCCGATCAAGCCTCCGGCAGAAGCAGCGGAACCAGCGCCGAGCTGTCCCAGAACATCAGCGCTGCGTCTGCCCGTCACCGCGCTCCGCCAGCAGGGCTGCGAGAACCCCAGAGCCGCGGTCGGCTCCGGTGGGCACCTTGCGAAGGAGGGCGGGGAGCTTGCCGCGTCCAGGCTTCAGGAGTCCAGCGCGCGTCAGTCGGAGCCTTCGCGTGGACTTGCGCTCGCCATCATCGAGCGGCAGCACGCGCGCCACCGGGACCCCCCGCTCGGTGACGACGAGTTCGTGCCCGGACTTGACCAGCCGAAGATGCTCACTGAGGCGGGCCTTGAGCTCCACGACGCTGGTGGTTCGTTTCATGTGACCACTATGGTCTGATCGAGCTGAGCCCGTCAACCGGTCACACGTTCAACGGTTCGAAGGTTCAAAGGGCTCGAGGGAGATCATCCATTCTCAGCGCTTGTACACGGTCTGGCCTCCGACAATCGTCCGAGTGATTTTCGCGTTGCGAATCTCGACTGCTGAAATTGAGCGGAGGTCGCGGTCGATGAGCGTGAGATCCGCCAACATGCCCGGCGCGATCGTGCCCTTCTCGCGCTCGTGGAATGTCGCCAACGCGCCAGCCCGCGTGTAGGCCCAGAGCGCTTCTTCCACGGTGATCTTCTGCGCCGCCACCCACCCGTCCGGATGCTTGTCGTCGAGCGTGCGGCGAGTGACCGCTGCATAGATTCCCTCGAGCGGCGTGGGCGGCGCGACGAACCAATCGCTGCCGAATGCGACCACGGCCTTTGCGTCGAGAAGCGAGCGGAACGCGTACGTGGTCTCGCTGCGCTTGGCGCCGATGACCTTCTCCGCCCATCGCCCATCGTCGATGGCGTGATACGGCTGCATGCTGGCGGTCACGTTGAGCGCGGCGAAGCGCGGCAGATCGCCCGGGGCGATGTGTTGCGCGTGCTCGATGCGGAACCGGCGATCGCGAGGCGGATTCTCTTTGGCGACCCGCTCGAAGATGTCGAGCTGCGTTTTTATGGCGCGATCGCCGATCGCATGCACCGAAACGTGAAGACCCGCTTTGTCCGCTACCGACGTCCATGCATACAGATCTTCTGTCGTGTTCACGAACAGCCCGCGATCCCTGGGCGCGTCGGTGAAAGGCTCCTCGAAGGCAGCCGTGTGTGAGCCGAGTGAGCCGTCCACGAACCCCTTGAGATTGCCGATTCCCAACCACGCGTCGCCGCGTCCCGACAGACCTGAAGGGCTGTCGCCACTCCGAGCGTTGAACGTCCCCGCGCGAATCGTTTCGTCGAGGCGCTGCCACGTGCTCAGCGGCACCGCTGCGTAGATGCGCGTTCGCAGGCGGTTGGCCTTCCATGCGCGCGTGAACACCTCGAGGTCGTCCCACGTGCCCATGTGATCGACCGAGGTGACGCCCTGTTCGGCGACGTAACGCATCGCCGCCTCGAGCGAACGATCGCTCATCTCAGGGC
>JBOGIV010000138.1:0-5683 GCA_050747925.1 Vicinamibacterales bacterium | reverse complement strand
GCCGGCGATGAGCGCAATCGCTTCGGCCTGTTCGAGCGCGGCCTGCTCGTCGGACCAGAAGGCGTTCGAGGCAGAGACGCGCAGATCGGTCGGCAGTGTCCGCCACATTTTCGATGGACGCATCTCTTCGGTCGGCGGCGACATACGCGTTGTCAGTGTACCAAACAATCTGCAGCTTCAATTCATGCGCAGCTGAGATGCGTCAGAAAAATCGCCTGTTTTCATCAATTCATTATCGATACATATGAGTCGTATCTTGAGGTTCTATTTTGCTTCTGGATCGGACTTCGGCGATAAACGCAGCATCAAAACAGAGCGCAGGCGGGTCTGAAGACCCGCCTCTCCATTCGCGTCATACGAGGCGCCTCGACATCGATGACAGACGGCGACCATCCTCCGACCAGGCTGAATCCCAACGATTGGGATCACGACGCCTGCGGAGTCGGACTGGTCGCCGATCGCCAGGCGCGCGCGAGTCACGAGTGGCTGGCGCGATCGCTTGAAGCGCTCAATCGGCTCACACATCGCGGCGCCACCGGTGACGGCGGCGGGTCGGCGGACGGCGCGGGCGTTCTGACGGCCATCCCCTGGTCGCTCGTCACCCGCGATCTGCCCTCCGCGTTCACCGCCAGTGACGACGCCAGGGCGGCGGGGATGTGCTTTCTTCCCGCTGACGGCGAGGCGGCCGCGCGCGCCATCATTGCCGAGGCTCTCGAAGAAGAGGGCTGGGGAGAGCTCACGTGGCGTGAAGTGCCTATTGATGTGAGCGTGCTCGGCGCGGCGGAGCGGCGCACCTGCCCCGACATCTGGCAGGTCTTTGCGCTGCATCAAGCGAGTCCGATGTGGCCGATCGCGCGAATCGATCGCGCGTTGTACCGCGCTCGCGTGACCGTCGAAGCTCGACTCGCCGCCCGCGGATTCAGCGACGCCGCCATCGTCTCGTTGTCGCTCCGGACCATCACCTACAAATCGCTCGTCACGCCCGCGAATCTGCCCCGGTTCTATTCCGATCTTGCGGACCCGCGCTACCAGACTCCGTTTGCGGTGTTCCATCAGCGGTTCAGCACGAACACGCTGCCGCAGTGGGCGGTCGCGCAGCCGTTCCGGACGCTCGCGCACAACGGGGAGATCAACACCATTCTGGGGAATCGATTGCAGGGGCGCAGGCGGCAAGCCGATCGGTGCACGCTTCCGGAAGCGCCGCCGGAGGCTGGGCCGCTCGTCCGCCTGTCGGGAAGCGATTCGCAGAGCCTGGACGACATGGTCGAGTTGCTCCGCCATGGCAGCCTGAGTCTGGCTCATGCGTTCGCGCGGCTGCTGCCCCGCGCGTGGGAGCACGACCCGGCACTGCCGCCTCGCGAGCGCGCCTTCGAGGCGTATCAAGCGACGATGTGTGAGCCGTGGGAAGGACCCGCTGCGATCGCATTTGCCGACGGGCGTCAGGTGGGCGCCGTTCTCGATCGCAACGGCTTCCGTCCCGCGCGCGTGTTGATCTCGAAGGACGGGTTGGTCTGCGTGGGCTCAGAGACCGGGATCTTCGACATTCCCGAAGCGGAGGTGGAACGGCGCGGCCGACTGGGGCCTGGCGAGATGCTGGTGGTCGATCTCGAGAGTCGCCGGCTGATCGACAACGCCGGTCTGCGTCGCGCGCTCGCGGCCGAGAATCCCTACCGCGAGTGGCTGCAGAAGACCGTCATCAGTTTGACGCCGGCGGAAAAAGGGACCTGCCCCTTTGACGGGGAAAAGGGGCAGGTCCCTTTTCTGCAGCGCATTTTTGGCTACACGTCGGAAGAAATTGAGCTGATCGTCCGGCCGATGGCCGAGGAAGGCAAGGAAGCGATCGGATCGATGGGCGACGACACGCCGCTCGCGGTGCTAAGCCCCCGACGCCGTCTCCTGCCCGACTTCTTTCGCCAGCGGTTCGCGCAGGTGACCAACCCGCCGGTCGACTCGCTCCGCGAGCAGTGCGTCATGTCGCTGCGAACCCTGCTCGGCCGTCGAGGCCGCTTGCTCGATGAGTCGGCGCTGGACGCCCGGCTCATCGCCTGCGATTCTCCCGTCCTGACAACGAAACAGTTGACTGCGCTCGGAGATCAAACCGATCGCCGCGCGGTCACGCTGTCGATGCTCTACGACATCGCGGGTGGGGAGACCGCGTTCCACGACGCCCTCAGCACCGTGACCGCTGATGCGCTGGGCACCGTCACCTCGGGCGCGGTCATCGTCATCCTCACCGACCGCGGAGCCGACCGAACATCTGCACCCCTGCCCGCCCTTGTCATCACGAGCGCGGTCACGCAAGCGCTGGAGCGCGCCGGCCTCGGCCAGCGCGCAAGCCTCGTCGTCGACACGGGTGAGGTCCGTGACCCCCACCAAGCGGCGACGCTGCTGGCGTTCGGCGCAGCGGCGATCTGTCCGTGGCTGGCGTTCGAGACCGCCGCAACTGTCGCCGCCAAGCTCGGCCGTTCGAGCACCGACACGGTTCGCACGTATCACGAGGCGCTCGAGCACGGCTTGTTGAAGACGATGTCGAAGATGGGCGTGTGCACGATGGCCGCCTATCAAGGCAGCCAGTTGATGGAGATCGTGGGGCTGCATGAGTCGTTTCTCGACGCGTGCTTCCCCGACACGCCAGCGGTGCCGGGCGGCTACACGTTGGCTGACGTCGCGCGTGAGAGCGTCGGCTGGCACGTCGACGCCACGCGCGCGTCCGGTGACCTGTTGCCGCATCACGGCTCTCACGGCTTCCGCCGCGACGGCGATTACCACTCCTGGAATCCGGCCCTCATCAAGCAGTTCCATCAGGCGGTCGCCGAGAACCAGCCGGATGCGTACGAGAAATTCGCCACGCTCGTCCGCGAGCGGCCACCGGTTTCGGTGCGCGATCTCCTGGACTTCGTTCCCCAGCGCCCACTCCCGCTGAACGAGGTGGAGCCAGTAGAGCGAATCTGGACGCGATTCTTCGCGTCGGCCATGTCGGTGGGCGCGCTTGGGCCCGAAGCGCATCGTACGCTGGCGATCGCGATGAATCGAATCGGTGGGCGCAGCAATAGTGGTGAAGGCGGAGAGGAGCCCGAACGCTTCGCCCGGCCCGGTGACGGCGACTGGCCCAACAGCTCCACCAAGCAAGTGGCCTCGGCGCGCTTCGGCGTGACACCGTCCTATCTGCTCTCGGCGACCGAGCTGCAGATCAAGATGGCGCAGGGATCGAAGCCTGGTGAAGGCGGTCAGATTCCCGCGGCCAAGGTGATCGATCACATCGCCCGGCTCCGGCGCGCGCAGCCGCTCACGCCGCTCATCTCGCCGCCGCCGCATCACGACATCTACAGCATTGAAGATCTCGCGCAGCTCATCTACGACCTGCGGTCCTTGAGCCCGTCGGCGCGCCTCAACGTCAAGCTGGTGGCGACGTCGGGCATTGGCATCATCGCGGCCGGTGTGGTGAAGGCCGGCGCCGACGCGATTCAGATCAGCGGCCACGACGGCGGCACGGGCGCGTCGCCTCGTGGGTCGATCAAGCATGCCGGGCTGCCGTGGGAGGTCGGCCTGGCCGACGTGCACCGCGTGCTGTCCGCACGCGGGAGCCGCCATCGCGTGGTCCTTCAGACCGACGGTGGCTTGAAGACGGGTCGTGACGTGGCAATGGCGGCAGCGCTTGGCGCACAGGAGTTTGGATTTGGCACTGCTGCGCTCGTCGCTATCGGCTGCGTCATGGCCCGTCAGTGTCATCTGAATACGTGTCCCGCCGGCATCGCGACGCAGCGACCGGAATTGCGCGCGAAGTATCAGGGGACGCCGGACCAGCTCGTCCGGTACCTGCGGCTGGTCGCAGAGGACCTACGAGCAATCCTCGCCTCGCTCGGCTTGCGATCGGTCGATCAGCTGGTCGGCCGATCCGATCTGCTGCGCGCGCGGACCACAGAGCTGGCGGGGCGACTCGATCTCACCGGAATCCTCGCGCCTGCCCGGCGCGCCACACCACTCGACAGCGATCGAGATTCCGCGACCGGGCCAGCCGGCCCACTCACCCTGAACGGTCGCATCACTGCGCTATCTGCGCGGCACACGGGGCGCGAGCCGCTCGTGATTCGAGAGACGATCCGCAACACCGACCGCACCGTTGGCGCCACGCTCGCCGGCGCGATCGCACGCGTGCACGGCGATGCCGGCCGACCCGAGCGACCGATTCGCCTCGAGCTGACCGGGAGTGCCGGCCAGTCACTCGGTGCGTTTGGTGTCCCCGGCCTCGACATCCATCTCATTGGCGACGCGAACGATGGCGTCGGCAAAGGCCTGCACGGCGGTCGAATCGCGATCGCGCCGCCTCATCACTCGCGGATCGAACACCAGGTGTTGATCGGCAACGCGGCCCTCTACGGCGCAACCGGAGGCGAGCTGTTCGTCGCGGGGCGTGCGGGCGAGCGCTTCGCGGTCCGCAACAGCGGTGCCACCGCCGTGGTCGAGGGCGTCGGCAAGCATGGGTGCGAGTACATGACCGCGGGGACCGTGGTCATTCTCGGGCCAACGGGATTGAACTTCGCGGCCGGCATGACAGGTGGAGTGGCCTATCTCTACGACCCCGATCACCTGCTCGAGAGCCGCGTCAACGGCGAATTGATCGTCATGGGCGGTTTGGACGAGTCTGATGCCCCTCGTCTGAAGCACCTGATCACCGAGCATCTCCGCCACACCGGCAGCGATCTCGTGCGTGGGCTGCTAACCAACTGGGCCGCCAGTGCGACCGGGTTCTGCAAAGTGATACCTCGAGCGATCAGCGCTGCCGTGGTCGAGCGTCCAGCGCCCGCACTCGCCCGCCGCCGCGCATGAGCCTTTGAACCCTTGAACCGAGTGCACCCTTGAACCCTTCTTCAGCCGACATCGCCTGGATGCTGACGGCGTCGAGCATGGTGCTCTTCATGACGCCGGGCCTCGCCTTTTTCTATGGCGGCATGGTCTCCGCCAAAAACGTCATCTCCACGATGCTGCAGTGCCTGGTGGCGGTTGGCGTGGTCAGCCTGCTCTGGATCGTCGTAGGGTTCAGCCTCGCATTTGGGCAGAGCATCGGCGGACTTGTCGGCAATCCGCTGACTTACCCGCTGTTTTCCGGCGTCACCGAAGCGACCGATCCGAGGCTCTCGCCGTCCATCCCGCTCTTGCTCTTCGCGCTTTTCCAGCTGAAGTTTGCGATTATCACACCCGCGTTGGTCACCGGCGCGTTCGCCGAGCGCGTGCGGTTCCCCGCGTACCTGCTCGTCGTGAGCCTGTTCAGCCTGCTGATCTACGCCCCACTTGCGCATTGGACCTGGCATCCAGACGGGTTCCTGCGCCAGTGGGGCGTGCTCGATTTCGCCGGCGGCACCGTCGTACACTTGTCGGCCGGCCTCGCCGCGCTGGCAGGCGCGCAGACGCTTGGGCGCCGGTACAGCCACCTGGCCGGCGAGATCCACGTGCCGGCTCATATTCCATTCATCATCCTCGGCACCGGGATGTTGTGGTTTGGCTGGTTTGGATTCAACGCGGGCTCGGCGCTCACCGCTGGCGGCACCGCTGTCCTCGCCTTCGCGACGACCAATACCGCCTCGGCCGCGGCCATGATGGCGTGGCTGCTCATCGAATCGCTCCGCGGCCACAAGCCGTCGGCCGTGGGCGCTTGCATTGGCGCCGTAGTCGGACTGGTCGCCAT
>JBOGIV010000137.1:0-11002 GCA_050747925.1 Vicinamibacterales bacterium | reverse complement strand
GCGAAAGAAGATCGCCGACAACCTTCTCGAGTCCATCGGTCACACACCGCTGGTTCGGCTCAACCGCATTCCGAAAGGGCACGTCAAAGCCGACGTGCTCGTGAAGATCGAGACCACCAATCCCGGCAACTCGATCAAAGACCGCATGGCGGTCAAGATGATCGAAGATGCCGAGCGCGACGGCCGGCTGAAGCCCGGCGGGACGATTATCGAGGGCACCTCTGGCAACACCGGCATGGGCCTCGCGATCGTCGCCGTCGTCAAGGGCTACAAGTGCGTCTTCACGACCACCGACAAGCAATCGAAAGAGAAGGTCGACGCCCTTCGCGCGTTCGGCGCAGAGGTGATCGTCTGCCCGACCGATGTTGATCCTGAAGATCCGCGCTCGTACTACTCGGTGTCATCTCGTCTCGAGCGTGAGACGCCGAATTCGTGGAAGGCCAATCAGTACGACAACCCGTCGAACGCGGCGGCGCATTACGAGCAGACGGGGCCGGAAATCTGGGATCAAACCGACGGCGGGGTCGATCACATCGTGGCCGGCGTCGGCACCGGCGGCACCATCTGCGGCGTCGCCAAGTACCTGAAGGAACGGAAGCCCTCGGTGAAGGCCTGGGGCATCGACACCTACGGCTCCGTGTTCAAAAAGTACAAAGAGACGGGCGTCTTCGACAAGAACGAGATCTATCCCTACATCACGGAAGGCATCGGTGAAGACTTCCTGCCGCGAAACGTCGACTTCGGCCTGATCGATCACTTCGAGAAGGTGACCGATCGCGATGCCGCCATCATGACGGGGCGGATCGCGCGGGAAGAAGGCATCTTCGCGGGCAACTCGGCGGGATCGGCCGTGGCAGGCCTGTTGCAGCTCGCCGATCACTTCAAGGCCGGCGAGACCGTGGTCTTGATCTTCCACGACCACGGCACGCGCTATCTCGGCAAGATGTACAACCCCGACTGGATGCGTGAGAAGGGGTTCATCGACAAGAAGGGCCTGACGGCGCGCGACCTGGTCGCCGATCGTCAAAAGGCGCCGCTGGTCACGATCGATCGGAGCGAGACCGTCGAAACAGCCGCACACATCATGACCGAGCACGCGTACTCGCAGATTCCCGTGACCGCCGATGGCCGCCTCGTCGGATCGGTGAACGAAGGGTTCTTGTACTCGGAGATCGTCAAGAACCCCGACATCCTGCACGGTCCCGTCGAAGCGATCATGCAGCAGGCGTTTCCGTTCGCGGACATCTCAACCAGCGTCGATGCGCTGGCGGGAATGCTGACGCCAGATAGTCCTGCCGTGCTCGTCCGCGACTTCAAGTCGGATGCGACCTACATCATCACCCGGTGGGACATCATCAAAGCGCTGGCTTGATCAACTAGCGATTGCTGACCTGACGTACGTTGGCTACGGAGGCACCCTCGTTCGGCAATGCCGGGCCGTCGCTCATCCTCAGCACCGTGCCCTGAGACCCACTCGCCCACGCCACCTTCGCGCTGACGGCGCTCACGCCGCGGAGGCGAGCCGTGGTCGGGCTGGGTTGAGGGGTCCACTGCGGCGCAGGCAAGAGTGTGACCGCGAACCCGATGTGCGCCGCCGCGAGCCCCATCCGCCCCTCAGAATGGAGCGAATTGTACGCGCGGCGCGCACGGCGACGACCTGGCGGCCGTCAGTTCTTCTCGCTGACGCGGTCGTATTCGGGCAGTGTGGCATCCACTGCCATTCTCAGTAACTCGATGGCCGCATCGTCGGTAGACAGATGGCGTCGTCTCGCCCACGCGCCAATCGACTCGATCAGCATCGGCGGTACGTTGTGGACGACCAGCGCAGGCCATTCGCGAACCGCAGGCGTTCTTACGTTTTTGTCGCGGAAGGAGAAGATTTGGTTGCTCTTATTGGCCATGGCTCTCGTCTCAGGGGCGAGCAGCGTCTTCGTGTGCAACAGACACGCCAGGACAGCTTCCACGGGTTCCACAGGTTCTACGGGTTCGACAGGTTCATCAGGGTCCACAGATTCGTGATGGTCGTTGCGTTCGTTCGATCGACCGACGCCAACCAAGTGGCCCGGACCGCCGTCTATGCTCTTGTTTCATATAACAGGAGGCGGTCATCGGGGGATGACCCGATCCGACCTCGCGACGCATGAAGACTCGACACTACTTCATCCTCCTGGCCCTCGCCGAGGGCGACCGGCACGGGCTCGCGATCGCGCGGGGGGTGCGCGAACTGTCGGAGGATCGTGTGCGACTGTGGCCGGCCACGCTCTACGGCTCGCTCGAAGAGCTGGTCGAGCGCGGGTGGATCGAAGAGCTCGACGGCACGCCCCATCGTCCAGCCGACGAGAGTGAAAAGAAGCGCTTCTATCGGCTGTCCAAGCCCGGTCAGCGCGCAATGGCGGCAGAAACCGAGCGGCTTGCCGGCATCGTCAAGGTGGCGCGCTCACGCCTGAGGCCGCGAGGAGCCTCGTCGTGAGGGTCTACCGCTGGCTGCTCAGGCTGGCACCACGCCGTCTCCGAGACAAACACGGCCTCGAGATGGAGGTGGTGTTTCGGGCCGCGCTCAGCGAGAGCGCTCAACGGGGACGCGGCGCTCAAGCGGCCACGTGGCTGCGTGCGGTCTTCGATGTTCTCCTGGCAACAGTTCGTGATGCGCATCGACGCTGGGCCCGCCGCACGCGCGTCGGAATCGCGGAAGAGAGGCGTAATCTCATGACTGGATCTGACATTCGATACGCGTGGCGATCGCTGACTCGCCAGAAGCTCGGCTCGGCTCTCGTCCTCGCGATGCTGGCGCTGGGGATTGGCGCCAACGTCGCCGTCTTCTCGTTGATTAATGGGCTCTTTCTGCGGCCGTTTCCGTTTCCGAATCCCGATCGCCTGGTCTACATCAACGAGGCGGCGCCGCGCTGGAATCTCGAGATGACCGGCGTGAACTATCCGGACTTCGCGCAGTGGCACAAGGATCAGCAGGCCTTCGAAGCACTGGCGCTGTACGACACATTGACAATGAATGTGGCCGGCGAAGGGGGCGCAGATCGAATGAACGGCGCCAGCGTGACTGCCGACTTTGCCACAGCCATCGGCATTCAGCCGGTACTCGGCCGCCTCTTCAGCGCGGAAGAAGACCGGCCGAATGGGCCAAACCTGGTTGTCATCGGCTACGCCCTTTGGCAGGAACGGTTTGCAGGGCGCGGTGATGTCTTGAATCAAACCTTGCGGCTCAACAGCCGACAGTACACGGTGATTGGCGTCCTTCCACGTGAAGCGGAGTTTCCTGGCGGCGTTCGCTTTTGGATTCCCATGCGCGGCGATCCAAACAGCAAGGACCGCAGCTACAGCTACGACGGGATTGGCCGGATGAAGCCCGGGGTCAGCGTGGCGCAGGCAGGACAGGATCTGGTGCGCACGCATCAGCCGATCTTCGACGCACGCGACAAGGAGAAGATCGTCACGCCGTTCGCGCGCGACCTTCGCGAGTCATTTGCCGGCAACTATCGAACCATTGCCTCGACGTTGGGCGCCGCCGTCTCGCTGTTGCTGCTGGTCGCCTGTGCAAACGTCGCCAGCGTGATGCTTGCGCGCGCGCTCATGCGGCGACGGGAAGTCGGCATTCGTCTGGCCGTAGGAGCCAGCCGCGCCCGTCTCATGCGACAGCTGTTTGCGGAGAATCTCATCCTGTCGCTCGTGGGCGGAGCGCTGGGACTGCTCGTTGGGCAGTGGGCGATCCGGTTGCTCGTGAGCGGCATTCCCGACGAAGTGCCTGGCTGGACGACGTTTGTCCTCGATGCGCGGACTGTCGCGTTCACGATCGGGACGTCGGTGGCAACGGCGCTGGTCTTCGGCTGGGCGCCGGTGCTGCATGCGGTGCGCGGCGACCTCCGCGGGGCGATGGCCACGGCGGCGGCCGCGTCCACTCCGCCGGTTCGCGGCAGCCGGACGCTGCGCACGCTCGTTGGCGCGGAGTTCGTGCTCGCCTCGGTGATGCTGGTGTGCTGCGGACTTCTCGTGCGAGCGTACGACCGCGTGCGACAGGTGGACCCTGGGTTCTCACCAGAGGGCGCGATGACCTTCGGCGTGAGTTTGCCAGGCGTTACCTACGCCGACGATCCGATGCGCATGGCCTTCTTCGAACGGCTCGAGCAACGGCTCGCGGCCGTGCCCGGCGTCACCAACACCGGGCTCATCAGTTGTGCGCCGATGAGCGGCTGCCACTGGGGACAGTTTTTCGAGGCCGAGGGTCAACCACCACGAGGCCCGAACGACCCGAACCCCGTCGTGCTGTTTCGCCCAACGTCGGCCGGTTATTTCAAGGCGATGGGGATTCGCCTGAAAGCGGGGCGCTTCCTCGAGCCCGCCGACGGACGAGACTGGCCGAAGAAAGAGGGCGTGGTCGTCGTGAACGAGACTTTTGCGCGCACGCTCTGGCCGGATGGGAGCAACCCCGTGGGGCGTCGCGTCCGTTGGGCCACGCCGGTTCCATGGATCACCGTGGTCGGCGTCGTCGCCGACGTCAAACACTACGGTCTCGAACGGGACATGCGCCCGGCTGTCTACATTCCGCTGCCGATGCGGCCGCAACCCCAACTGACGGTCGCCGTGAGGTCCACAAGCGACCTGAACGCCCTCATGGCGACAGCCCGCGCCATCGTGCGGGAGACGGATCCGGAGCTGCCGATCTACAACGCCCGGACGATGGAGGAGCGCATGAGTGGCAGCGTCCGCTTGCGGGCGGCGTATTCGTGGATGCTGGGCGTGTTTGCCGTCATGGCCGTTGTGCTGGCGCTCGGCGGGAGCTACGGCGTGACGTCGTATCTCGTCTCGCAGCGAACGCGGGAGATCGGCATCCGTGTCGCATTGGGAGCGGCTCGCCGCGACATCTCCCGCGCTGTGCTCGGCAGCACGTTGCGCGTGGTCGTCATTGGCGTCGTCGCTGGTCTTGCTCTGGCCGTTGGCGCGGGTCGCTGGCTGTCGACGCTCCTGTTCGGCGTGCCGCCGTCCGACGCCATCATCCTGACCAGCGCCGCTGGCACGTTGCTGCTTACGGCCGTCCTTGCCAATATCCTTCCCGCGCGCCGGGCGGCGCGCGTCGATCCGATGGTGTCACTACGAACGGATTAGGAGTCGGGCCTTCGGCAGTCCTGGGATTCTTTGTAGAGGCAACCCTTTCCGCCTTCGCGCGAAGCGCTTCGGCGGACCGCCGTAGCCTTGGCGGAGGCTGGTAGGGTTGCCTACCGTTAGAATGCGCGGATGCCGCACGCCCTGCGAACAAGCTCAATCCCTGTTGCGCTGATCACCTTCACTCTGATTGCCGAGGCGATCGTCGCCCGTGTTGTGGCCGACCAGGCTGCTGCGACGGCCGCGCCGGTTTTTAGGGTGGATCCAACCTGGCCTCAAGACATGCCCAACCACTGGATCATGGGCGCGGTGACCGGCGTCTTCGTGGACGCCAGGCAGCACGTCTGGGTAACGCACCTGCCGGAGACGCTGACCGAAGAGGAGCTCTACGAGGAGCAGAAGCCGTTGCCGATGGGCACGTGCTGCAAGGCAGCGCCGCCGGTGCTCGAATTCGACCAGCAGGGCAAGCTGGTGCAGGGCTGGGGCCAGGGCTCGATGACCGACTTTTCCGACTGGCCGCGCGAACCGCACGGCATCTTCGTCGATCACCTCGACAACGTGTGGGTCGGCAGCTATAACCGGCACCGCGTGATGACGTTCACGCGCAACGGCAAGCTCCTTCTGACCCTTGGTCAGTACGAGAAGACCAGCGGCAGTGCCGATACCACCTTGCTGGGCGGCCCCTCGGGCATTTGGGTGGACCCCAAAACCAACGAAGCCTACATCTCCGACGGCTATCGAAACCGGCGGGTGATCGTGTTCGACGGCGCCACCGGCAAGTACCTTCGCCACTGGGGCGCGTATGGGAACGTGCCGGACGACACAGAGAAGTTCGATCCCAAAACGATGGTGAGCGGCGCGCTGCCCAAGCAGTTTTCGACCGTCCATGGGCTGACCGGATCGAAGGACGGCAAGATCTATGTCGCCGATCGCCGCGGCAATCGCATCCAGGTTTTCGATCAGCAGGGCAAGTTCCAGGCAGAACAGGTGATCGCGCCAGCGACGCTGTCCTCAGGCTCGGCGTTTGTGATCGTGCTCTCGCCCGACCCTCAGGAGCAGTGGCTGTATCTCGCCGACGGCACCAACCACAAAGTCTGGATTCTGCGCCGCTCGACGCTCGAGGTCGTCGGCGAGTTTGGACGCGGTGGGCGTCAAGTCGGTCAGTTCTTGCGTCCGCACGGGATGAGCGTGGATGCGCAGGGGAACCTGTACGTCGGCGAAGCGTCCACGGGCCGGCGCGTGCAGAAGTTTACCCTCGTGCGCAGCCGGTAACGCCTCAGACGTCACGAACGCTGGCCATCGAGACACCGAGACACAGAGTCAAATGGTTTTCTCTGTGACTCTGTGACTCTGTGGCTATGTTTGTCGTCGTGCCATTCAAACGGGCCTCTAGGTCAACGAACGCCCTCGTGTCTCCGGACCCAGCCAAAGCAGCGCCACGATCGCGACACCAGCAACGGTCACGGTCGTGAGCATGGCTGTCCGAAGGTCGGTACCGGCGTCTTGCAAACGGCCGATCAGAAATGGCGCGTAAGAACCGATGCCCACGCCGACGTGATACGTGAATCCGGTCCCCACTCCCCTCGCTTCCGTTGGAAAGCGCTCGGACAGATAACCGGGCACCACGCCCCACGCTCCCGAGGCGAAAAAGCCGATGAGCCACGCGCCCGCGAGCAAACCCCAGTTGCTCGACGACCATAAGAACAGCGGCGCTGACAGAATCCCCGCGACAATCCCGAGCGTCGATGCGCCGCGACGGCCACCCCATCGTTCCGAGAGCGCGCCGAGTATCACCGAGCCCGTCACGCCTCCGGCATTCAACAGCAGCATGAACGCCAGCGGCGACTGTTCGAGCGTCGCCAGCAGAGTCGGATACCAGAACGTCATCGACTGGTACATCGACACGAACGCCCCCATCAGCACCGACGTGTGCAAGGTCACCCACCGCAGGTCGGCGTCGAAGAGTCTGCCGATCGACAAGCGCATCGGACGTCCTGTCGCGCGCGCGCGACGTGACTGTTCCAGCCAGACCGCGCTTTCGGGGACCCTCGTCATCAGTCCGAAGACGACGATCGCTGGCAGGACACCGCTCCACAACATGAGGCGCCAGCCCCAGTCCGGGCGATCGTTCACCAGCGGGTAGCCAAGCTGATAGACGAGAGACGACAGGAGAAATCCGGACGAGTAGCCGGCCTGCAGAATCCCCGACGCGATCCCGCGCGACCGCGCCGGCCACTGTTCCAAAGCGAGCGGCATCCCCGCCGCCCACATGCCGCCCATGCCGATGCCGAAGAGTCCGCGGAACGCAAAGAGCATCACGTACGACGTCGACAGGCCGCTCAGAAATGCGAACAGCGTGTACCACGCAATCGAAAACAGGATGGGGCCTTTGCGGCCGTAGCGATCGGCCAGCGTGCCAGCGCCGATGCCACCGACCACGCGGAAGAGCAAGGTGACCGTGCCAAGCAAGCCCGCCAGCGCCTTGTTCACCGAAAAGCTGTTCTGAATGTCGACGAGCACGAAGGTGAGGATCGTGAAGTCAAAGGCATCGAGGGTCCAGGCCGCGAAGGTCGTGAGAAAGACCTTCCACTGGGTTGATGAGACTTCGCGATACCAGGGGATGGGTGATGGGTCAGCAGTCACGTGGAGAGTCTAATCGCGGCGCTGACTCCCCGATTGCTCGGATTCAATCAGCCACAGGTGACACAGATGACGCACATGCCCCCTGGTGCTGCGCGAATCGCGGATAACTCGTCTGCGTCATCCCGCCGCCGCCAACGATAGAATTGCGCCCATGACCGCGTGGCGGCTCGTCCTCGTCATCATCGGCATGTCGTTCTTCGGCTTTGGCGCCGCGTTTCTCGCGTACCCGGGCGACATGGCGAGCGTCGTGTCGATCGCCCTCGTGAACGCGAGTGCCAGAACCGACGTCCGAGCGGTTTACGGCGGCATGGAGCTCGGCATCGGCGTGTTCTTCCTGACGTGCGCGATGCGCCGCGATTTCGTTCGCGTCGGACTCTTCGCCGCTGCCTGCGTGCTGGTGGCCATGGCCACGTCGCGTTTCGTCGGCCTGCTGCTCGACGGCTTCTGGCAGCCGCTTCAGCTGTTCGTCATGCTGCTCGAAGCGGGCGGGGGCTTCGTGGCCACGTGGGGCGCCCTCGTCGCCAAACCCGCTGGAACCATTCCGCCGCCTCTCCCCTCATCTGACTCGGCGCACCTCGAGACATCTTCGCCGAGGAGTTGATCGATGCGCGCTCTCATCTGCACGCTCAGTTGGGCGGTGGCCGCCAGCGCCGCGCTCATGGGACAGACGCCACGAACACATCGGCTCGAGGCCACCCCGACAACCGTGGCGTACGGACACTATTGGTCGGAGACCAAGCCAGTCCTGACGGTCGCGTCGGGCGACATCATCGACGTCGACACCCTGCTGACCTCGACACCGGATCGGCTCGAGAAGGCCGGCGTGCCGCCAGCGGAGATTCAACCGTCACTGCGGGCGATTGTCGAACAGGTCAAGGACCGCGGGCCAGGCGGGCACATCCTCACCGGCCCGGTCTTCGTGACCGGCGCCGAGCCCGGTGACGCGCTCGAGGTCCGCGTCCTCTCGATCGAGATGCCCATCGCCTATGGCTACAACGGCTGTGCGGGATTCATCCGTGAAAACTGCGAGCCAGGACGCGGTCCCCTCATCCTTCAACTCGATCGCAAGGCGATGACCTCGACCTTCGCGCCTGGGATCGTCATTCCTCTCCGACCGTTCTTCGGCAGCATGGGAGTGGCGCCGCCGCCGGCTCTGGGTCGTGTGAGCAGCAACCCACCCGGCATCCACGCCGGCAACCTCGACAACAAGGAGCTGGTGGCCGGCGCCACGCTCTGGATTCCCGTGCACGTGCCGGGCGCGCTGTTCGAGGTCGGCGACGGGCACGTCGCGCAGGGCGATGGCGAAGTCGATCAGACCGCGATCGAGACGTCGCTGCGCGGACGTCTTCAGCTCACCGTCCGCAAAGGACAGACCATGGCGTGGCCGCGCGCTGAGACGCCCACGCACTTCATCAGCATGGGCACCGACGTCGACCTCACCAAGGCGACGCGGATCGCCATTCAGGAGATGATCGACTTTCTCGCGGCCACCAAGAAGCTGGACAAGCATCGCGCGTATCAGCTCACGAGCCTTGCCGGCGATGTCGCCATCACGCAGCTCGTGGATGGCACGATGGGGGTCCACGTAAAGATGCCGAAGAGCATCTTCAAATGAGGTTCGTCCTCGCCCTCGCGCTCCTCGCGGGCGGCTGTTCAAAGACTTCTGAGCCCGCACCAGCCTCGCCCTCGGCCAGGCCGGCCGATGCGCAGCACGCGGGCATAACCACGCCCCATGGCGACCACTCTCCCCATCACGCCGGCATGGTGCTCATGAACGGCGATCTGCACTACGAAGTGGTCTTCGACAAGAACGGCAAGCATCAGGTCTGGTTCAGCGACGCGATTCGCGCGGATTTGCCGGCGTCGGTCGCGACCAACGTCGTGATGATCGTCAGTCGTAACAGCGGACCGGCTGAACAGCTCTCACTGGCGATTGACGAGAGTGGGGAAAGCTGGGTGGCAAGCGGCCAACCCGTCGTCGGAGACGACGTGATGGTGAAGGTGACCTACTCGGTGAAGGGCGCGCCGTTCGAAGTCGAAATCCCGTTCCTGATACCCGTCAAATAACGTACAGAACACAGAGACGGACGGGCCACAGAGACACAGAGTCACAGAGAAAACAATTGGTAAGAGGCGGACTCGACTCTCGCGCAAGAATATCTCTGCGTCTCTGTGCCTCTGTGGCCTGTGCGTTCTCTGTGATCTGTTCTGAACGTTCTCTGTGATCTGTACGAATCGTTTCCTATGATTTCTGCTCTAAATGGAACTTGTGCAACAGATGTCGCGCCAGCGGGCCGATCAGAAGTCCTGCGGTCGCGATGAAGACCACACCGCAGTACAGCGCGTAGGCGCCCGCGAAGAGCTTGACGCCGTCGTTGTTCAGCGGGTCGACCGGTCCCATGCCGCCGAGCAGCATCGCCGCGTTCACAAACGCGTCCACCCACGGCATCGGCGCCAACAGGTGATACCCGACCATGCCGAGCCCCTGCGAAAAGGTGATTATGACGAGCACGACGAGCCCATTCCGCTTGTAGCCCGAGAGCAGGCGGTTCCAGAGCGCGTCGTGGGTCGTAGCCGGAAGCGACGGCTGCTTACTCATACCGAAGCGACTGGATCGGATCGAGACGAGACGCACGACGAGCAGGGTAATAGCCAAACACGATGCCGACGGCGGCGGCAATCGCAAACGCGCCGCCAAGGGTCGCCACCGACACTTGCGTGGGCCAGTCGAGCACGGCCGTGAGTCCACGAGCGGTCGCGATGCCGACCCCGACGCCGAGCGCGCCACCCATCAGGCTCATCACCGTCGCCTCGACGAGAAACTGCAGCAGCACATCACGTCGCCGAGCCCCGACGGCCAGCCGGATGCCGATCTCCTGCGTCCGCTCGGTCACCGACACGAGCATGATGTTCATGATGCCAATCCCTCCGACGATGAGCGAGATGGCCGCGATGCTGCCGAGCAGCGCCGTCATCGTCGATCCGGCGCGGCTCAGCGTGCTCGACATCTCCTGCAGCGTGATTTCGTCGAGCTTCGGCATGTTCGCCAGGGCAAACGCAGCCACCGACGTGTAGAGGCCCTTGGTCACATTTGCCGCTGCCTGAGTCTTGACCGTGAAGTCGTCCACGATTCCGACGCCGGCGCCAGGCAGCTGATTGCCACCGAGCCCGGCGGTGGTGGCCGATTGCCGCCCGCGGGCGTGGCGTTCGCGAAGAAGATCGGTGATGGCAATCGCCACCCGGGTCG
>JBOGIV010000136.1:0-4720 GCA_050747925.1 Vicinamibacterales bacterium | reverse complement strand
TGGTATCGCCGCTACGGCGTGCTCGAGTACTGGCTTATCGACCCCTCGCGCCGGTTGATCGTTATCGCCGACCTCCAGAAGCGCGGCCGTGCGGCGTTTCGACGATTCAGCGGTGACGACGCGGTGAAGTCTCGCGTTCTCTCGCGGTTCGACCAGCCCGCCAGCGCGTTTTTCGACTGATGGCTCGATCCTTGAGACGCCGGCGGCGCGAGACCAGAACCCCTCTGAACCTGTCCGAACCTATCTGAACTTCTGTCTCACCTCGTCGAACCAGTTGAGGACCACCGTGATTTGCGGCGTCAGGGTCGGCTGCGCAGCGGCGCCTCCCGGCGACAGCACGCCAATAATGTGCTCACCGTCTGGCATAGCGTCCGCATTCCGCCGGTTCGTGGCGGGGTCGGGCTCAGCGCGTCCCCTGCGAGGAAGATCTGCCGGCTGCCCGAAGCTCACCCGAGGCGTGGCTGTGAAGGCGACCGCGGCCCGATGTTCAGGATCAGCTCGTTGCCTTTCCCCATCCAGTACGGAGCGCCGCCGGATTGCGGAATCTGATACTTCGCGCCCGTGCTGGGAAACGGCTGGACGAACACTTGCCCGCTGCCAGATTCCCGCGAGTTGTACACGATCCACCGTCCATCTGGCGAGAACTCGCCTTCCAGATTCCCTGGTGATTGCACATTGCCATACGCGGCCGTCCGACGATCCTTCATCGCCATCGTCCACAGCGAGAACTGTTGTTCACCGGTTTGAACGGTGAACAGCAGGTGCTCGCCGTCTGGCGACCACGACTGTGGCGTGTGCGAGGTGCCTTTGTCGGGCTTGGTCAACCGCTCCGCCGTGCCGGAGCCATCGGCTCGTTGACGGAAGATCGCAAGGTCGCCTTCGCGATCCGATTGGAACGCGACCCAGTAGCCGTCCGCGGACCATATCGGCGCGCGATTCTTCCCGCCAAAGGTCAGGCGCCGGATTGCGCTGGTGCCAGCCAGCTCGTAGACCCAGACTATGGCGTCGCTCTCGTCTTCGCTGTCGAACGTTACTGACTTTCCATCGGGCGAGGCTCGAGGCGAACGGTACGGTCTAAGGGGGAGTTTGAGGGGCTGAGCCGTGCCCTTGCGATCGAAGATCGCCAGGTCGGTCCCCTCCGCGCTTCCCGTTGTCACCGGGCCCGGCACATATGCCAGCGACCCGGTCTGCGAGTAACTGTAGTGTGCCGTCCCCGTCGACTGTCCGCCACCACCCACTCGCCGGACGCCCTCGACGATTGGCACTGGCCCTCCGGAAACGGTGAGACTTGACACATCGAACGGGAGGGCGAGCAACATCCCCGAAAGCATGTACACGAGGTGGCCCGTGGGGAGATAGCGCCCGTCCGCGCCACCGTCGATCAGTGTCTTTCTCTCACCGCCGCCGATCGGTTGCACGACCACTTGCCCCTTCTCCCAAACCTCCGAAAGCTTCCTCACAGAAAACAGCACGGCTGTTCCATCGGGCAGCATCTGGGGAGAAGAGGCGATCTGGTCGCCACCGACCGCGGCAATCACCTCTGGAACTCCGCCGTTCGGTAACACGCGCAGAATCCCTTTGCCGCTCTGTCCAAAGACGATGCCGTGCTCGTCCCAATTCATGCCAAAGGGGTCATCTGCTGCGCAAATGGTGACGGCCGCACCGCCGCTGAGGGCAAGGCGCTTCAGCGTGCCGTCGGCGCGAGAGAAGAACGCGAGCGATTGGCCGTCAGGCGAAAAGACGGGGTTCAGGATGCCGGCGGCGATCTCGCTCCCAGCGATCACGCGCGCGTCGAGGCTAGACATCGAGCGCACGTACAATCGCTGGTTGGCGACGTACACGGACTCATGCCGCCTGGTGACAGCGCGACCACTTGCCGGCCGGGGTTGCTGAACTGCTGGCCTTCTGGCAGCGGAAGGGAAAAGCGAGTGATGGCGCGCGCGGGTTCCGGTTTCAGCGTCCACGCGGCGTAGCCGGCCGCCAATGCGCCGACCAGCACGCCGGCCGCGACTGGCAGCGCCCGTCTCCACAATGGGCGAGGACTGACGTCGATGACGACGCGCGGTTCATCAACAATCAGCGCGCGCCCCATCACTGTTTCGATCTCGACGCGTACGTCCGCGGCTGCGTGCCAGCGCTTCTTCGGATTCTTCTCGAGGCAACGTCGCAGGATCTCGACGATGCGCGGGTTCAGTCGCGGCGGAAGAACAGAGAGATCCACCTCCGACTTGAGAACCGACGCGAGAATCTCCGAGGCGGTCTCTCCATCAAATGCCTGCCGCCCGGTGAGCAACTCGTACAGGACGCAGCCGAACGAGAAGAGGTCGCTTCGCTGATCCGCTTCGAAGCCCTTCGCCTGCTCGGGCGACATGTAGCCGGCGGTGCCCATGATCATGCCGGGGTACGTGCCGGCGAGGCTGAGTGTCGGGGACTGCGTGAGGTTGGGCGCGATGGATCCGCCTTGCAGGAACTTCGCGAGGCCGAAGTCGAGAACTTTCACAGTAGGCGGGTCTGAATACCCGCCTCTACTTGGTACCAGTTTCACGTTCGCGGGCTTGAGATCGCGATGGCAGATACCGCGTTCGTGCGCGGCCTCCAGCGCCTCGAGAATCTGCTCGGCGATGACCAACGCCTCTTCGACAGGAACCGGGACGCCGCGAAGCCGCTCCGCAAGTGTCTCGCCCTCGATCAGCTCGAGGACGAGGAACTTGACGGCCCCGGAATCGGCGAGCTCGAAGATGCCCGCGATGTTTGGATGATTGAGCGCAGCCACGGCCTGGGCCTCGCGCTGGAAGCGGGCGATGCGCTCCGCGTCGCCGGCGCTGGCTTCGGGAAGGACCTTGATCGCGACCTGGCGGTTCAGCTTGGTGTCGTGCGCGCGGTAGACTTCGCCCCGCCTGCTCCGAGCAGGCCGATGATCTCGTGGGACCCGAGCCGGTCGCCGGGCGACAATGGCAAGCGGGGTAGCTTAAGGCGATTTCTGTCTTCTTGCTTCTGCCTTCTTGCTTCCAGCCCCACCCTAACCAGCCGTGGCCCAGCCCCGTCTAAGCCCCCAGATGCCGGAAGTTGACGCCGCCGTCGTCGCGCAGGCGCGGGGCGGAGATAGCGAAGCTTTTCGGATGCTCGTCGAGCGGCATAGCCGAGCCGTCTATCAGCTGGCCTATCGGGTGACCGGAAATGCACAGGATGCCGAGGACGTTGTCCAGGAGACCTTTCTCAAGGCGTATCGACAGTTGGGCCGTTTCGAGGCCCGGTCGAGTTTTGGGACGTGGCTCCACCGGATTGCGATGAACTGCTCGGTGGACCTCCTCCGATCCCGGCCGCGACGCGAGCAGCTGGAGGAGTCCGAGACGCTCGAGCTTCGCGGAATGGATCAAGCTACGGCGACCGCGCCAACGCCGATGTCTCCCGAACGGCAAGCCGCCAGTACCGAGCTCGGAGACAAAGTTCGATTGGCGATGGATCGCCTGACGGCCCTTGAACGCGCGGTCTTCGTGCTGCGGCACTTCGAGGGCTACTCGATCGACGAAATCGGCCGCTCCCTCGGCATGCGAGAGAGCGCGACCAAGCACAGTGTGTTTCGCGCTGTCCGCAAGATGAGGTTGGCGTTGGAGCCTTACGTCGATTGACGACGAAGCAAGAAGAATGAAGCAAGAAGAAAGAAAGCGCATGCACATCACAGACGACGAGCTGACGGCGCACTATTACGGCGAGCTGAGCGAGGCGGCTGAGGCCAGCGCGGCGGCCCACCTCGACGAGTGCGAAGCCTGTCGCGCGAATCTCGCTCGGCTGAAGCGCGTGATGGCCGCCATCGACATGGTCACAATGCCCGAGCCGCCGGCGGAGTTCGAAGCATCGGTGTGGCGACGACTTCAGCCAGCGATCGCCTCCGGTGGCGCGCACTCCGGCGGCGGTGGCTGGTCGTCGGGCACGGTGTGGAAGCTGGGCGGGTGGGGGACGATGGCCGCGGGCCTGTTGATCGCGGCGTTCCTCGCTGGTCGGATGTGGAATGACGGGGGTTCCGCCGGAGGTTCGGCCAAGGGTTCATACGCAGGTTCTGACGAAGGTTCTGCTGGGGCGGGCGAGGAGCCCTTGCGCGAGCGCGTGTTGCTGGTCGATCTTGGCGACCACTTGGATCGGACCGAGCAGACCCTCGTGGAGTTTGTCAGCCGCGCCGATGCGACGCGCGACAACGATGTCCGGCTGCGAACCGAAGACCTTGTGGTCGCGAACCGGCTCTACCGTGGCACAGCCGAAGTCACCGGCGACCAGGCCGTGACCGATGTGCTCGACGACCTCGAGCGCGTGCTCATCGAGATTGCGGGCGTTCCGGCGAACGCGCCCGCCGCGGAGCTCGAGTCGATTCGACGAAGGATTGATACGCGTGATCTGCTGTTCAAGCTGCGCGTGATGCGGATGGAACTGGAGCAACGGGCCAGTGACCCCCGGCCCGCGAAGAGACAGGGACCCACAACATGAAGATGCGACAGATGATTGGACTGAGCGCGATTGCGCTGGCGATTGCCACCCCCGCGATGGCCGGGCAGAGCCCGCCCGCCCCGCCGAGTCTTCCCGTGCTGCCGGTGCAGCCGGTTATGCCCGCGCTGCCGGTGCAGCCGGTTGTACCCGCGCTGCCGGTTCCGCCCGTCGTCCACGCGCTGCCAGACGTGCGATTGCCCGATTCGGCAGCCATCGCGCGCGCGCTGGCGGCAGCCGAGCG
>JBOGIV010000135.1:0-4847 GCA_050747925.1 Vicinamibacterales bacterium | reverse complement strand
GCTCGATCCTGTCGTGGTCGCTGTGCGCGTCGCGGGGGACGCAGCGCCGCTTGCGCGCCGCGTAGACGTCCTTGCGCGGCAGGTCGATACGGGCCTGCACCTCCGGGATATCGTCACCCTCGACGACATCGTCGCACAGGAGCAGAAACGGATGGTGTTCGGCAGCGTCGTCTTCGGCAGCGTACTGCTCGTGGCGCTGGTCTTCTCGGCGGCCAGCCTGTACGCACTCATGACCGTCGCCGTGCAGCGTCGCACCCGCGAGATCGGCATCCGTATCGCACTCGGCGCCAACCCCCGGAGCGTGCTCCGTACCGTTTTCGCTCGTGCCGGTCGTCAGCTCGGCGGCGGCATCATCGCCGGCAACAGCATCATCCTGCTCATCGCGTGGCGCACCGGCGCCGTGACCCCGGATCTCCTCGTCTCGTTGGTGATCATGTCCGTCATCATGGCGGCGGTGGGCGTGCTTGCGTGCGCCGCACCGGCGCGCCGAGCGCTGCGTGTTCAACCGACCGAGGCGCTGCGGCAGTGTTGACGTGTTTCTTGGGACCTCCGAGATCGCGCGTCGTCCTCGGAAACCGGAATAGCTCGCGAGAAGTCGCCCAGTGCTTATCTACCCGGTCCCCGAGGGGTCGAGAAGCCGCACCGGCGTCACTCATCACGGACCTGATCGCGGGGGCTGAGGACGAGGCTACGCCGAGTCGGAACTTGGGCGAACCGGGCTGCGAAGGACAAAAGAAAACTTTCAACTAGAAACGGCGCTTTCAACTTTCAACTGAAACTGTCAACTATCAACTCTTCCACTTTCCACTTTCAAGCGAGTTCCGCCTCCAGCCGAGTCACCAACCCATCCAGCTGCTCGACAACCGCTCGCACCGTTGACGGCTCGCTCAGATCCACACCGGCGCGTTTGAGGAGCTCCATCGGATGATCCGAACCGCCGGCTCGGAGCAAGTCGAGATAACGCGTCACGGCCGCGGAGCGAATGTCCGCGCTGGGGTGACCCACTTCCTTTATCAGCTTGGCGGTCGACGCGAAGCACGTCGCGTACTGATAGACGTAGTACGGCGACTGGAAGAAATGCGGAATGCGCAGCCAGGTGTGCTCAGCACGCGCGTCTGGCGACAGGGTGTCGCACCAGTATTCGTTCAAAAGACGCGCATAAATGCCGTCCAAGGCATCTGACGTGATCGGCTGATCGTGCTCCACGAGCCGATGGGCTTCGAGCTCGAAGTCGGCGAACAAGACCTGGTTGTAGAACGTGCTGACGATCCCGTCGATGGCATGCTGCAGCAGCACGATTCGTTCTTCGCGCGTTCGGGCTCGCTGCAACATCAAGTCCAACAGCAGCGCTTCGTTCAGCGTCGAGGGCACTTCGGCCACGAAGATGGTGTAGCCGGCATACACAAACGGCTGCGTCTTGTGTGCGAGCAGCGTGTGCATCGAGTGACCCATCTCGTGCGCGAGCGTGAACACTGCGTCGAGAGTGTCGTTGTAATTCAGCAGCATGTACGGATGCGCGCCATACACGGGAGCAGAGTACGCGCCGCTGCGCTTGCCCTGATTCTCGTAGACGTCAATCCAACGGCCCGCGAACGCGTCGCGTACCCATCCCTGGTACTCCACGCCTAACGGCGCCACTGACTGCACGACCAAATCGAGCACATCGTCGTAGGGGTAACGCTCGTTGTAGTCCACCAGTGGTACGAAGGCGTCGAAGACGTGATAGTTCGACAAGCCGAGCACGCGCCTTCTCAGTTGGTGATACCTGCGAAATGGCGCCACGCCCGCTTTGGCTTCGCGGATGAGGTTCTCGACGACGCTGGTAGGGATATTGTTGCCAAAGAGCGCCGCGTCCAAGGTCGTGGCATAACCGCGAGCCCGGGCCTCGAACCAATTGCGCTGTAACACGCCGTTGTAAATCGTGGCGTAGGTATTCACGCTGGCGATGTACGTGTCGTAGAACGCCTCGTACGCGGCCTGGCGATCGCGCTGTTCGCGGCAGGTCGACAGCAGCTTGCGGTATTGGCTGTAGCTGACCTCGGTGGCTTCACCGCTCGAGAGCGTGATCGTGCGAAACCGTGCATCGGCAGTCGACAGGGCGGCATACGCGTCGTGCGGCACGCTGCCAAGCCGTTGCGCCAGCGAGAGCAACCGCTCGCCTTGCTCGTTGAGGATATGGGCCTGCTGGCGAAAGATGTCTTCGATCGCGAAGCGATAGAGCGCGAGGTCGCTCGACCGCTCCATCCACTCGCAAACCGTCTCGAGCGGAAGCTGGAGCAACTCGGGGTTGAACCACGCAGTCGCCTGACGCCATCGCGCCATGAGCAACTGCACCTGCTGGCGCTTGGCGTTGATCGTGTTGTTTCGCTGATCCTCGTCGTAGGTCAGGGCCGGCAGATACCAGACCCGATGCGCCAACTGACCCAGCGCGTCGCTGTCCCGAAGCGCGGTCAGCAAATGCTCGGGACCGCTGGCCAACGTGCCTTCGTGAGCCTTGTAGGCTTCAATCCCCTTCTCGAGCGCCGCGAACGCGTGCTCCCAAGCATCCCAGCTTGGAAAAATCGCGCCTAAATCCCATGTGTGTTGAGGATCGAGGGCTTCCCGAGGAGGGACCGTTGTCGGTTGGCCTTGGGCGGTCGTCAACATCACGAGATCATAGCAATTCGAGGACCGCTTGAGTCGTCGGAGCGATGCGCGTGGCCAGCCTTGGCCGAGCAAGCGCTTCAGCCAACGTCGTAGGTATCGGCACCAGCGCACCGATTGCCGGTTCCACAACCTCTCGGAATTTCGCTGGATGAGCGGTCGCCAAAAACAAGGTGCCAGGGGTGCCAGGGGTGCCAAGGGTGCGACGGGTGCCACGGGTGCCACGAGTGACAAGGGTTGAGACGGCTCCCAGATAACCGATTGCGCTGTGAGGATCCGCGACGTAGCCGAATCGCAAATGAAGATCGCTGATCGCTTCCCGTAATTCCGCGTCAGTGTGCACGCTCGTGGTGATCATGGCTCGCATGGCATCGACATCGTTTCCGAACAGCCACTGCAAGCGTTCAAGATTGCTGGGATTGCCAACGTCCATCGCATTGGCCAACGTCGGTATCGACGGTCGCGCCTCTACTTGGCCGGTATCGAGATATCGAGGCACGGTGTCGTTAATCGTGGTCGCGGCGACAAACCGTTCGATCGGCGCGCCAAGCCGCCAGGCCAGGACGCCAGCCACAAAATTCCCGAAGTTCCCGCTCGGCACCGAGACCGTTAGGCGGTGTCGCACCGGTTGCTGTGCGGACGCGTAGGCGTAATAGAACGTCTGCGGCAGCAGACGACCAAGGCTGATCGAGTTGGCTGAGGTGAGCTTGACTCGGCGGGTCACGGATCGATCGACAAACGCTTCCTTTACCATTCGCTGGCAATCGTCAAACGTGCCCTCGACGGCCAGGGCGGTCACGTTGCCACCGAGCGTCACAAATTGGGCCTCCTGCACTGGGCTCACCAGGCCGTCGGGATACAGCACCACGACGCGCGTGCCTGGGACTCCGAAGAAGGCCTGAGCGACGGCGCCGCCGGTGTCGCCCGATGTGGCAACCAGCACGGTGAGGTCGCCGCCGGAGTCGGCTTGAACTTCCGCCATCAGTCGCGCGAGCAGTCGCGCGCCGATGTCCTTGAACGCAAAAGTTGGCCCGTGAAACAGCTCGACCACACCAAGGCTGTCGTCGAGCGCGACGATGGGGACGGGAAAGTTGAGCGCGCCGAGTATCAGCCGCCTGATCGTCGCGGGCTCGAACTCGTCTCCAAACCACGCCGTCGCTAAATGGATGGCGACCTCCTGAAACGACCTTCCTCGCTGGTCGTTCCACCAGTCGTCTGGAAGCGGATCGAGGTTCTCGGGAACGTAGAGGCCGCCATCGGGCGCCAGACCGCTCAACAGGGCCTGGCGAAACGGGACCGCGGGCGCCTGGTGACGGGTCGAGACGCAGATCACGCCTGGACCACTCGCGCCCCTTGGCGACCGACCGGCGACACCCAGAGATCGGCCCCCACTGGGCTGGCCTCGGCAAAGGCGCGCTGCATGGCTTGACCCACCCGGCGGGCCTCATCGAGCGAGGCGGCGAGCGCAAAAACCGATGGTCCCGACCCTGAGAGGCTGCATCCGATCGCGCCGGCCTCGAGCGCAGCGGATTTAAGGGCGTGAAACCCTGGCACCAGCGTCGCCCGCTTCGGCTCGGCGATGACGTCCTCGACCGAGCGGCTCAAGAGCGCCCGATCGCCAAGGAACAACGACGCCACCAGGGCGCCGACATTGCCCCACTGTCGGACGGCGTCTCGAAGCGGCACCGTGTCGCCGAGTAGTGCTCTCGCCACCCCGGTTTGGATGTGCAGATGAGGATGAAGTACGGCGCAGGCGAGTCCATCCGGAACTGGCAGGTGGACGATGTCCGGCGGATGCGCGGTTCTCGCCAGCACGAATCCCCCATAAAGCGCCGGCGCGACGTTGTCGGGATGCGGCGCGCCGCAGCCGGCTTGCTCGCCGGCCATCGCGCAGGCAAAGAGCACATCGAGCGACGCAGGACGGCCGAGTAGCTCGTTCACCGCCACGACGGCGGCGACAGCGCTGGCGCCGCTGCTGCCGACTCCACTTTCGAGCGGCAGCCCCTGATGTAAAGAGAGCGTAACGCCACGTGTGGTCTCGAGCCGCTCGAGCAGCGCGAGCGCCGCCGCACCGGCGGTGTTTCGCGACGGGTCCAGAGATAATCGCCCCCCATCGCCTTCAATCGCCGCGATGACGACACCGGCCTGGTCCGCCGGTCCAGCCACGACGATGTCGCCGGGTTCGTCGAGCGCGAAGCCGAGCA
>JBOGIV010000134.1:0-13194 GCA_050747925.1 Vicinamibacterales bacterium | reverse complement strand
CGCGCGAGTCATCCGCTACGCGCTCGAACCGTTGCCCGGTGGTCAGGTGTATGCGGGCCGTGGCGGTGTGTGGCATCGAACTTCCGAAGGTGATGTGCCGCTCCTCCCCATGGCCGCGGTGCATCTGTCAGGACGTCATATGCTGAGCAACGTCGTCGCCGCCACGACCATCAGCCATCTTGCCGGCGCGTCGCCCGACTCACTGGCGCGAGCGCTCGATGGATTCAGTGGCCTCGAGCACGTCATGGAGCCGGTCGGATCGCGCGGGGCGGTCCGGTTCGTGAACGACTCGAAGGCGACCAACATCGACGCGGCGGCCCGATCGATCGAGAGCTTCGATCGAGTCGTGGCCATCGTCGGTGGCAAATACAAAGGCGGCAAGTTCGAGGACCTCGCGCAGCCGCTTCTCGAGCACGGCAAGGCCGTCGTCGCGATCGGTGAGGCGAGACCGCTGGTGCGCGCCGCGCTGGCCGACGTCGTGCCGGTCGTGGAGGCCGACACGCTCAACGATGCCGTTCACCGCGCGTGGGATTTGGCGTTGCCCGATGGGGTCGTGCTGCTCGCGCCGGCGTGCGCGAGCTTCGACATGTTTGTGGATTACGCGGATCGCGGAACGCGGTTCAAGGAGGAAGTCCGGCGGCTTATCGACGAGCCGTAGGCACCGCCACGGCGGTGCGAGCACGTAGGGCGCCACTTCAGTGGTGCCTGCTCGAGCAGTGAGTAGTCGTCAGCCGATTTGCGGCGAGTGGGAGCCGGTCGCTGGGAGCGCAGGCTGCCCCGGTCTGCGAGGCTGGTGTTCCAGTCCCTGAATTGACTGACGACTACTGACTGCTTCGATCTGTAACTCGTTTATCGAGTCGAAGCCACCGGACTTTAGCCTCGAACCCAGGAGCGGACGACAGGGTCGAAGGATCGGGGAGTATGGCGCGGAAGCTGACATCTGACAAGTGGCTGTTCCTGGCGACGCTGGTCCTGGTCTGCGTCAGCGTCGTCATGGTGTACAGCGCCTCGGCGCTCGTCGCGCTCGAGCGATTTCAGCAGCCCTACCTCTTCCTGACGAAGCAACTGATGTGGGCGGCGGTCGGTCTGGCCCTGCTCTCGATCGTGATGCGGATCGACTACCGCACCTATCGCAACGATCGACTGATCTGGGGCGTGCTGGTCATGGCGGCCGTGCTGCTCGTAGCCGTGCTGTTCTCGAGGCCCGTGAACGGCACTCGCCGCTGGTTTGGGATCGGCGGCTTTGGGATTCAGCCGTCGGAGCTGGCCAAGATCACGGCCATCTTCTTCACGGCTCTGGTGCTCGAACGCCGCCGCGAGCGCATCAACGAGCTCGGCTACGCGCTGCTTCCGATCGCGCTCATTGTCGGTGGGCTCACAGGGCTCATCCTGCTGGAGCCCGACTACGGCACCGCCGTTTCGCTGCTCGCCGTGATCGCCGTGATGGTGTTTGCCGCCGGCTTCAGCTATCGCTATTTCCTTGGTGCCGTGCTGCTCGCGCTGCCGGCGCTCTACGTCATCCTCATCCAGGCCGAGTATCGGCGGCGTCGCCTGCTGGCGTTCCTGGATCCGTGGGCGGATCCGCTGGGCGATGGCTTTCAGATCATTCAATCGATCATCTCGGTCGGGACCGGCGGCGTCTTTGGCAAGGGCTTGATGAACGGCGTCCAAAAGCTGTTCTACCTGCCCGAGCCGCATACCGACTTCATCTTTGCCGTGATTTCGGAAGAGACCGGCCTCCTCGGCGCGAGCATCGTCCTTGCGTGCTTCTCCGTGATTGCCTGGCGTGGCATGAGGGCCGCGTCGCGCGCACCGGACGGCTTCGGGGCGTTCCTCGCGCTTGGCATCACGATGATGCTGGTGCTGCAGGCCTTCGTGAACATCAGCGTCGTGTTGGGCCTGCTGCCGACCAAAGGCATTCCGCTGCCGGTTGTGAGCTTCGGCGGATCGTCGTTGCTCATCAATCTCCTGGGCGTGGGCGTGCTGTTGAACATCTCGCAGCACGCCGAGATGGAGCACGGAGCGGCGTGATCGGTGCGCGTGCTCATCGCGGGTGGAGGCACCGGAGGGCATCTGTATCCGGGCATCGCGGTGGCGCGCGAGTTGTTGCGACGCGACGGCTCGACCGTCGTCTCGTTCGTCGGAACGGCGTCTGGCATCGAGGCGCGCATTGTGCCTCGGGAGGGGTTTCCGCTGGAGGTGATTCGCGTCGCGGGACTGAAGAGGAAGTCGCTGATCCAGCGGGCGCGCGGATGTCTGTTGCTGCCGCTTGCCGCGATCGACGCGTGGCGCGTCATCTCACGCCGCCGTCCCGACGTGGTGATCGGCGTCGGTGGCTTCGCGTCGGGACCGGCTCTCGGCATTGCGGCGCTGCGGGGCGTGCCGACGCTGGTGCTGGAGCAGAACGCGGTGCCAGGTTTGACCAATCGCCTGCTCGCGCCACTGGTGCGCGCGGCCGCGGTCAACTTTCAGGAGGCCTTGCGCTATTTCCCCAAGACGGGATTCGTGGCCGGCAACCCGGTGCGGTCCGAGTTCCTTTCCATCACGGAGGCGAATGAAGCACACGACACGCCGCGACATGCGGCACGGGTTCTGATCGTTGGCGGCTCTCAGGGCGCGCACGCGATCAACGTGGCCATGGTGGAGGCAGCGCCGCGGCTGGCCGCCGCGGGGGTGCGCGTTGAGATTACCCACCAGAGCGGAGAGCGGGATTTGGATTTGGTGCGCGTCGCGTACGAGCGCGCCGGCCTGGTGGCGCGAGTGGAGGCCTTCCTCTACGAAATCCACCGGGAGATGAAGGCCGCCGATCTAGTGATTTGCCGGGCCGGTGCGACCACGCTGGCCGAGGTGAGCGCGTCGGGGCGGGCGGCGATTCTCGTGCCGTTGCCGACAGCGACCGACGATCACCAGCGGCGGAACGCGGCCGTGTTCGCCGCCGCCGGTGCGGCGCTCGTGATTGATGAGCGCGAGCTGGACGCTGAGCGTCTGGCCGGCGCCATCGCCGGGCTCGTCGGCGATCGCCAACGCCGCGAGCAGATGGGTCACGCCGCGCGACGGCTCGCGCGGCCAGATGCGGCCGAGCGAATCGTCGATCGCATTGAAGTGTTGGGCGGTCGCCGTGCTGGGTAAGACGCGACGCGTGCACTTTGTCGGAATCGGGGGGATCGGGATGAGCGGCATCGCGGAGCTGCTCACCAACTTGGGCTACGGAGTGTCAGGGTCTGATACGAGGCGCTCGACGTTGACGGATCGCTTGGGGACGCTCGGAGTGAACGTGCAGATTGGCCACGCCGCCGAACACGTCGGCGACGTCGATGTGGTCGTGTACTCGGCTGCCGTGCGGCCGGACAACCTGGAGCTGGTCGAAGCCCGGTCGCGGCGGATTCCCGTGATCCCCCGCGCCGAGATGCTGGCCGAGCTGATGCGACTGCGGTTCGGGATCGCCGTAGCCGGCGCCCACGGCAAGACGAGCACCACTTCGATGATCGCGCTGGTGCTCGAGCGCGCGGGTCTCGACCCGACCGCGGTGATCGGCGGACGGCTGAGCGCGTTTGGCAGCAACGCGCGACTCGGCCGCGGCGAGTACATGGTGGCGGAGGCGGACGAAAGCGACCGCTCGTTCCTGAAGTTGTCGCCCTCAATGGCGGTGATTACGAACATCGATCGCGAGCACATGGACGCGTACGGCAGCTTCGAGGACCTGCAGCAGGCCTTCGTCGACTTCGCCAACAAGGTGCCGTTCTACGGCAGCGTAGTCGCCTGCGCCGACGATCGCGTGCTCGCCGGCGTCCTTCCGCGGCTGACGCGCCGGGTGATCAGGTACGGCATCGATTCGCCAGACGCCAGCATTTGGGCCACTGACGTGGCCCTCGAAGGCTTTGGGTCACGCTCGACCGTCGTTCGACGTGGCCCGTATGGGCACACACACGATGAGCCGCTGGGCACATTGACGCTCGCCATCCCTGGCCGTCACTCCGTGCAGAACGCGCTGGCTGCCGTGGCGGTGGGGCTGGAGCTCGACGTGCCCTTCGCGACCATCGCCGGCGCGCTCGCCGGATTCCATGGCGCCGAGCGGCGATTCGAGCGGCGAGGCGTCGTTGGCGGAGTGACGGTTGTGGACGATTACGGCCATCACCCCACGGAGATCGCCGCGGTGATCTTGGCCGCGCGCGCCAGTCGACCGCGCCGAATTCTGGTGGCGTTTCAGCCGCACCGTTTCACTCGCACGCGCGACCTGATGAGCGAATTTGCCGACGTCCTCGCTGAGCCGGAGGAGGTCGTGCTGACCGACATATACCCCGCAAGTGAAGACCCGATTCCCGGCGTGAACATCGACGCGCTGGCCGCCCGGGTGAACGCCCGCCGCCAACATCCCGTCCACGTCGTTCACCGGCTGGACGATGTCGCGCGCGTGGTCGCCGACATCGCGCAAACCGGAGATCTTGTGCTGACGCTTGGTGCCGGATCGATCGGCGGCTTAGCGTCCGCGCTGGTGGCCGAGCTCGAGCATCGGCACGGTCCTCGGGGGGTGCACTGACATGAGGGCTGTCGCCGCCGCGACCGACAAGCGGTTTCGCCGCGCGCACGTGAAGCCGGCGCGAAAGGGCGGCCTGCCTCTGCGCAGGGTGAGGGGCGTCATTCGTGTCCTCGTCATCCTGACGCTGCTCGCGGCTGGCGGCTGGTCGGCGACCCGCCTCGTCCTCACCGCACCCGCGCTGCAGGTTTCGCATCTCACGATCCGTGGCAACGAGCGACTGTCGACCGGCGAGATCCTGGCCCTCGTCGATGAGCTGCGCGGTCAGAACATCCTCACCGTACAACTCGGTGAGTGGCGCGAGCGAGTGCTCACTTCTCAGTGGGTCGAAGACGCCGCCATTCGCCGCGTGTTGCCATCGACGCTCGAGATCACGGTGCGCGAACGGCGCCCCATGGGCATCGGCCGGCTCGGAACGACGCTCTATCTCGTCGATCCGCACGGCGTGATCGTCGACGAGTACGGACCCAACTACGCCGATATCGACCTGCCGATCATCGACGGGCTGTCGGCGCCACCGCCTCGAGCCGCGGGGCTCATCGATGCGGCCCGGGCGGCGTTTGCCGCCCGAGTCCTGTCGGCGCTGACCGCGAAACCGGATCTGGTCAAACGCGTCTCGCAGCTCGATGTCTCGGACGTGCACAACGCCGTCGTGATTCTCGATGGCGACACGGCGCTGCTGCGGCTCGGAGAGAACGACTTCGCGGAACGGTTGCAGCAGTACCTGGACCTGGCGCCGGCGCTGCGGGCAAGGGTCGCCGCGATCGACTACGTGGATTTGCGGTTCGATGAACGGTTGTACGTCAGGCCCGCTGGGCGCCCATCGAGCGCACCGGCGCGGAAGTAGGGACGGGAGGCATCGTGGCACGACAGGAACGCTACGTGGTGGGACTCGACATCGGCACGTCGAAGGTCTGCACCGTCGTCGGCGAAATCCTCGAGACCGGAGGCATCGACGTGGTTGGGCTCGGCGTCGCCGAGTCGAAGGGCCTGAAGCGCGGCGTCGTGGTCAATCTCGATGCGGCGGTGGACTCCATCAAGACTTCGATCGAGGAAGCCGAGCTCATGGCCGGCGTCGAAGTGGGCTCGGTGCATCTGGCGATCAGCGGACCGCACATCAAGGGGTTCAACAGCCGCGGCGTGGTGGCCGTGGCGGGCAAGAACCGCGAGGTGACGCGAGACGATGTGCGGCGCGCGATTGACGCCGCGCGCGCGGTGTCGCTGCCGGCGGGCCGCGAGATTCTGCACGTCCTGCCTCAAGACTTCGTCGTCGATGAGCAGGAGGGTATCGGCGCGCCCGTGGGCCTGATTGGCGCCCGACTCGAGGTGAACGTCCACATCGTGACCGGCAGCCAGACGGCCGCACAGAACCTCGTCGCGTGCGTCAATCGCGCCGGCGTGGAGGTGATGGACACGGTCATCGGTCAGCTCGCTGCCGCCGAGACAGTGTTGAGTCCTGATGAAAAGGAGCTCGGTGTCGCGATCGTGGATATCGGCGGCGGCACCGCGGACCTCGCCATCTTCGAGCGGGGCAGCTTGTGGCATACGGCCGTGATCGCCGTCGGCGGGGATCACTTCACCAATGACATCGCCGTCGGCTTGCGCACGCCCATCCCCGACGCAGAAAAGATCAAGCGCCGGGTCGGCTGCGCGTTGTCTTCCATGGTGGATGAGGACGAGACCATCGACGTTGCCAGCGTCGGCGGTCGCAGATCCCGCGTGATGGCGCGTCGCATTCTGTCCGACATCCTGCAGCCTCGCGCCGAAGAGATGTTTCATCTCATCTGGGACGAGATCAGCAAGGCCGGCTACGAGAAGTCGCTGAATTCCGGCCTCGTGCTGACAGGCGGTGGCGCCGTGCTCGAAGGGATGTCCGAGATCGCCGAGCAGATTTTCGATCTGCCGATCCGCCGCGGTCTGCCGGTCGGTGTGGGCGGTCTGTCCGACCATGCCAGCCACCCGGCGTACGCCACAGCGGTGGGGCTCGTGTTGTACGGCGCCCGGCATCGCTCGCCGGTGGCCGCGGGCGGCGGCGGCGCGCTGACGCGGGTGATGGGGCGGTTGCGAACGGTCTTCAAGGAATTCTTCTGATTCGGAATCGACGAGGAGACACGATGGCGAACCACGACGGCAAAGAAACCCTCCGATTGACGCTCGACGAAGACGCACGCTTGGGAGCGCGCATCAAAGTGGTCGGCGTCGGCGGCGGTGGCAGCAACGCCGTGACGCGCATGGTGAACGCCGGCATCACCGGCGTGGAGTTCATCGTCGTGAACACCGATGTGCAGGCGCTTCGCGCCAACCCCGCGCCGATCAAGATTCAGATCGGCAGCAAGTTGACCAAAGGGTTGGGCGCGGGTGCCGATCCGAATGTGGGCCGGCAGGCGGCTCTCGAGGATACCGACGAATTGATTCAAGCGCTGTCGGGCGCCGACATGGTGTTTGTCACCACCGGTCTTGGCGGCGGCACCGGCACCGGCGGGGCGCCGGTCATCGCGAGCCTGGCCACCGAGCTGGGCGCGCTCACCATCGCGGTCGTCACCAAGCCGTTCAAGTTCGAGGGCCAGCGGCGACGCCGTCAAGCCGAAGTGGGGCTCGAGGCGCTTCGGGAAGCCGTCGACACCGTCATCACGATCCCAAACGAGCGGCTGCTCAGCGTGATCGATCGGAACACGTCAATGCTCGACGCGTTTCTGACCGCCGACGATGTCCTGAGGCAGGCGATTCAGGGTATTTCGGATCTGATTCTCGTGCCTGGGCTGATCAACCTCGACTTCGCCGACGTCAAGACGATCATGTCGGGCATGGGCGTCGCCATGATGGGGACCGCGTCGGCCGAGGGCCCAACCCGGGCGGTGGACGCGGCAAGTCGCGCGATCTCCAGCCCGCTGCTCGAGGACACGTCGGTGAACGGCGCTCGCGGCGTCATCGTGAACGTGACCGGCGGGGATGATATGTCGCTCGTCGAAGTGAACGAAGCGCTGACGATCATTCAGGAGTCAGCGCACGAAGATGCCGAGATCATCTTCGGCGCCGTTGTCGACGCGACGCTGAGGGGCCGCGTGAAGATCACCGTGATTGCCACAGGGTTCGACCACGTCAAGCCCGATCGCGCGACGCCCTCTTCGCCACTGCAGACGCCGGTCGACATGCAAGCCTATACATCGCAGTTCCGCACGACCGCTGACCCCGCCCCAGCGGGGGCTCCGCGTATGTCCATGGGCCGGCGAGCCAACGATCCGCCGATTAGCGGACCGGTTCCTGTGGCCACCGGTCAACACGCCGTGGACGGGCTCGAGCTCGGCCTGAGTCAGGCGCGCGGGGATTTCGAAGGGACTCTGGAGCTCGACGTGCCGGCGTTTCTGCGGCGGAGCGAGGGATAGGCGCGACGCCGGAGTCACGGGAAGCCCGGTGATACAGTAGACGGAGCCAGGGCCAACGCGAGCGGCGCGTTCGCAGGCGCAGCTCGATAATGGCCCGGGCTCTGCATGAAGGCCCGACAGCAGCGCGAGTTCGCACAGCAGATCCTCTCCCGCGAGGTCGGTTACATCCGCAAGCCCCACGCCGATCGTTTGCGCGTGGCGCTCGTGTTTCCGAACACGTACTTCGTCGGGATGTCCAACCTCGGCTTTCAAACCGTCTATCGTCTCTTCAACGATCAGCCCGACATCGTCTGCGAGCGTGCGTTCCTCCCGCCGAAGCAGGAACTGGCGTCACTGCGAGAAGCGGGCACGCGGTTGGTGACGATCGAATCGCAGACGCCGGTCAGCGATTTCGACGTGATCGCGTTCTCAGTGTCGTTCGAATGGGATTACACGAACGTGCTCACGCTCTTGCGCCTCTCGGGTGTCCCGGTTCGAGCGGCCGATCGCGATCGGCGTCACCCACTGGTTGTGATCGGCGGCGCCGTCACCTTCGTCAATCCCGAACCGCTCGCGCTCTTTGCGGATGTGATCGCCGCCGGCGAGGGAGAGGTGCTGGTGCCCGCGCTGCTCGAGGCCTGTCGTGCGCCTTCTCGAGAAGACACTCTGCGACGCCTCGCGCAATCGCGCGGATACTACGTTCCGTCTTTTTATGACGTCGAATACAACGACGGCGGCGTCATTTCGCGCTACGCCCCGCGCGAAGGCACGGGTGCGCCCGCGGTTGTGCGGAAGGCCGCGCTCAAGAGCACCGACGCCTGCGATCCGCCCGCCACCAGCATCTTTACCCCTGACACGGAGTTCGGCTCCCGCTTCCTCGTCGAGGTCGTCAGGGGGTGCGCGAACCTCTGCCGCTTCTGCTGGGCGGGCTACAACTATTTGCCGGTTCGCGCGTTTCCATCGGCGCGCATTCTCGAGCTCGCCCGCGCCGCACGCACCCACGCCAGTCGAGTCGGGTTGGTGTCCATTGCGCTCTGCGACCATCCCGAGATCGAGCAGATTCTGCGAAGCCTCAAAGACATGGGCTACTCCATCAGCCCGGCTTCGCTGCGCCTCGACGATCTCACACCGACCATCGTCTCGCTGCTGCAGCAAAGCGGCGAGCGCACGCTGACGATTGCGCCCGAAACCGGATCCGATCGCTTGCGCCGCGTCATCAACAAGACGGTGACCAACGACGAGATTCTCGACCGCGCCGAGCTCATATTTTCGAGCGGGATCGAGAGCCTGAAGCTCTACTACATGATTGGGCTCCCGAGCGAGCAAGACGAAGACCTCGTGGCGATTCGCGATCTCACCGTTCAACTGCGCGAGATCATGCTGAAGCACGCGCGCCCCCGCGGCCGCATCGGCCGGATTGTGGCCAGCGTGAACCCGCTCGTCCCCAAGCCGGGAACCACCTACCAGTGGCTGCCGATGGAGGCCACCACCCTCATCGAGCGCAAGATGAAGCGGCTTCACGAGCTCGTCTCCGGCATCGACAACACCTACTTCAACATCAAGAGCGAGCGGCATTCCTACTACCAGGCCCTGCTTTCCCTCGGCGACCGTCGCATCGCGCCGGCGATCGAACGGGCCGAGGAGAACGGCGGCCAGTGGCGTCGCGCGGTCGCCGACGCCGGCGTCGATGGCGACTTCTACATCTTTCGCGATCGATCCGCCGACGCCGTTCTCCCGTGGAACATCATCGACGGCGGCATGAAGGAGACCTTCTTCCGCGGCGAGTTCGAGAAGAGCCAGCGCGCCGAGTGGACCCTGCCGCCGAAACGCGCCCAAGAGAACGCGCGGCTGCTTCCCGTGTTGAGCTGATCGCTTGCCGGCGGCCTCGATCGCGTCGTGGTCGAAGGAGGCGCCGGCACTCCCAGTTATCGACACGATAGCCGGCGGCGTCTCGACGCCAGTCAGCTCGCGACGGCGGCCTGCGCTTCGAAATCCGAGTACGCCTGCAGCACAAGGTCTCTGAGCCGGTCTTGCGATTTGATGTCGCTGACCGGCCGCAGCAACGCAAAGCTGCGGCGCTCGCCGTTCACCGAGTAGGCCCGCGCGGGGAAGGTCACATTTCGCCCCGGTCCGCTGCGCTTCTCCCACACCGCGAACCCGACCAATCGCAGGCCCTCCAGATCGCCGTCGGTAAAATGAAGCTCGGCGTCCGCCAACTTGCCCGGTGGCGCGCCCTTGTCGTTTGAGATGATCTTGACCACCATTGCTGTCTCCAGTCTCGGCAGATTCCCAGCGAAGATCCGCCTCAAACCGCCCAGAAGAACGAGTCGGCTCCGCTTCGCTGGGGCAGAGTCGTTTTGCCCCGCTCCGCGGGGCGAGACATCTTCTAAGGCCCGCCGAAAAACTTGCCTCAAACGTCACGATGCTGGCCTTAGGAGATGTCTCTAGACCCTGCCCGTTGTGCGTCCAGGTCCTCAGCGGTATCAAGGTCGATGCCATTCAGGACCCGACAGAAACCGCTCATTCAGCGATTGCCGAGGCTCGAGAAGCGCAACGGTGGTTGAGGGCGCATGATCCCATCTCCGACCCATCTGCCGACTCCCGATCCTGCATTTCGTTGGATCGTGGACGCTTAGGGCGCCGCTCTGCGCTGCGTGCCACTCGAGTCGACTGCGCAACATGTGTTTACGTCGAGACAACCGGAGTTACCGGTCGAATCGGGTCGAGCACCAATCGACCCATGGATCACCGCCGCACGGTCGGTTGGCGCGCCGCCCGATCGAGTGATGCGCGTCAAACAGGTGCATGGGCGGGGAGTGAGAGTTCTGCTGTGTGGGCGCGTCACGACGACCGATGCGAACGATCGACCAGTTGGCGATGCGATTGTGTCGAACGAACCTGGACTCGCGCTCTCGGTGAGCGTCGCGGACTGCGTCCCCATTCTGATCGCCGACGCCAGGAGTGGTGCCGCGGCTGCTGTCCATGCCGGTTGGCGTGGTACGTGCGCGCGAGTTGCTCCAGCCGCCATTGACACGATGCAACGCGAATGCGGTACGCATCCAGCCGATTGCGTCGTCGCCATCGGGCCGAGCATCGGTCCCGAGGATTACGCGGTCGGCAACGAGCTCGTGGAGGAATATTTCGCGGCGGGACACGCTGGCTCGGATGTCGATCGCTGGTTCCGCCGCTCAGACGCGAAGCTCACGCTCGATCTGTGGTCGGCCAATCGCGATCATCTCACCGCGGGCGTTCAACCGGGACGCATCTTCACCTGTGGGCTCAGCACTCTCGCCCGTCGCGACGTCTTCGAGTCTTTCAGAGGCGACGGCAAACGCGCGGGCCGGATGGCGGGAATGGTTGTGGTTCCGCTGGGCCAATGAGCCTGCCAATGGGGACAGCGCCAAAGACCCCTGCGCCAATGGGGACAGCGCCATTGAGGACTGGGTCAATGGGGACAGGGTGAATGTGCCCTGGGTCAATTGGGACAGGGCCGTGACAGAAATAGGCGGGCCCTACGAACCGCTACGCTGGTTGGCGTCCATCCCGATGTTCGACAGCCGATCGGCTTCCTTGTTCTGCTCGCGTGGAACGTGCTCGAAGGTGACGTGTCCCACGCGCGCAACCAGTCCCCGCGCCCGCTGGTTCAGGGGAATCAACCCGGCATTCTTCACGCGATAGTTCCCGCGCATCTGCTCGACGAGCAGGAGCGAATCGGCTTTCACGTGCAGTGCCCTCACCCCGTGATCAACGGCCCACTGCAGGGCCGCGATCAGACCGTGGTACTCGGCGATGTTGTTCGTCGCGATTCCGAGGGCGCCGTGCAGCTCAGCGACCAACTCGCCTCGGTCGTCGACGATGAAAGCCCCGTAACCGGCGGGACCCGGGTTCCCGCGCGCACCGCCATCGACGTACGCCGTGATCACGACGACAGTCCCTTGCAAGTGTTTGAAGGGACCTGTCCCCTAAACGGCGTGATCATATGGAGGTGAGCCGATGCCGATGAACGTCACGCCGGCTGGCTTGCGGGCGGCGCGCTGTCGGCGGCCTGCGCCGTGGCGGCTGGTGGAACGTAGTAGAGAATTCTCTGGCAGCTATCGCACTGGACGACCGAGTCGTTCCTTCGTACGGAGGCGAATACGGCAGGCCGCAGGCGAACGCGACAGACCGTGCAGCGTTCATCCTCGGCGCGCGCGACGGCGACGCCACGTACTTTGGCAATCCGTTCGAACGTCGCGACCATGCCCTGGTCGTCCATTTCGGCGATGATTCTGGCTCTCGCGGTTGTGCACTCGGCGGCGGCGGCGGTTTGTGTCGTGGCCTCCTGCTCAATGGCGGCACGTTCGGATTGGACCTTGGTCTGCGCGGCCTTGAGCGCCGCCTCGGCACGCTTGAGTGCCGCCTGCAGATCATCGGCCTTGAGCATCTTCACGAGGATCTTCTCTTCGTGGTGGCCAACCTCTTCGGCCGCCGCGGCGATCTGATGCTGCATGGCGTGATACTCGTGGTTGGTCTTGACCTCCATCAGCTGGTCTTTGTACTTGCTTTGCCGCTGCTGGACGATGGCCAGGTCTTTTTCGATGAGACGGCGGGCTGCCTGATTGTCGGCGACGGCGTACCTGGCGGCCTCGAGCGCGTCGGTCGCCGAGTGGAGCAGCGCATCGAGCGCGGCGATCCGCGCCGGCGCTTCGGCAATCGTCCTGGCCGCGGTTGCCGCCCGCGTCTCAATCTCCTGAAGTGTGATCAGCCGCTCGAGGTCCGGAAGCATCAGAGAAACTGCCAACTTTCAACTCTTCAACTCTTCAACTCTTCAACTGAGTGTGGGCCCACCTGGATTCGAACCAGGGACCAACCGATTATGAGCCGGCCGCTCTAACCGCTGAGCTATGGGCCCGCAAAAAGGCACAAGGCAGAAGGCACAAGGCAAAAAAAGGGTCGCTCCTAAGAGCGACCCTCCAGAAATGCGCGTAGCTTGCGGCTGCGCGACGGATGCCGCAGCTTTCTGAGCGCCTTGGCTTCGATCTGCCGGATCCGCTCGCGAGTGACCGCGAAGTTCTGACCGACTTCTTCGAGCGTGTGCTCGCTGCCATCGCCCACACCGAATCGCATCTTGATCACCTTCTCCTCTCGCGGCGTCAGCGTCTTCAGCACCGATTCGGTCTGCTCCTTCAGATCGAGGTTGATCACGGCCTCCGACGGCGAGACCGCGGTGCGATCCTCGATGAAGTCGCCGAGATGCGAATCTTCCTCTTCCCCGATCGGCGTCTCGAGCGAGATCGGCTCCTGCGCAATCTTCAGCAC
>JBOGIV010000133.1:0-8495 GCA_050747925.1 Vicinamibacterales bacterium | reverse complement strand
CTGTGTCCGCTGATCCATGAGTGACCTCTCCAGCCACGGCATCGACGCCTCCCGGCCTCGAAGTGTGGCGCGATGTGTCACCCATGTCCCCGGACTCTTTTGTTACCCTTGTCCCTGGACCGAACCGCCTCGGGGCCTAACAACGCGGTGGCGCCGTCAGCGCGAACGCGTCGACGATAGTTCGCGCTGCGGCTCAGCGCGAAGCGTTAGGCAGGACAGAACGAACTGACTACTGAATTCGAGGGATCTCTGTCGACACCAGAGTGGCCGGATTGGTGGACTTGGGAGTTAGAGCTGAGTGCTCATCTCTTGAAGCGAATGGAAGATCGCGATTTCAACGAAGTTGGTCTGCGGCGTATGCTCGAATACGCTCGAAGCCACCGTCCGGACATCGTGGAGGGTCGGTTCGTGATCGATGCGCGACATGCGGACAAGCCATGGGAGGTCATCGTCGAACCGGATGAATTACGTCACCTTCTCGTGGTCGTCACGGCGTATCCTGTAGATCAACCCACGCCATGAAAGTACCCTACCTTGAAGTCACCTTCCGGCACGGTCGGCCGATCGCCGCGTACTACTACTTGCCACGAGGTGGAAGCGAGAAAAGTGTTCGAACCCGGAGAGTTGAACCGGGCTTGGTCATTGATTTCACAGCCGATGGCCGCGCGATTGGAATTGAGATCACGAGTCCGAGCAAGCTCTCACTTACGATCCTCAACGATGTGCTTCATCAGCTCGGCCAACCAGCAGCAAGCCAGGCTGATCTGGCTCCCGTACTGGCTGCGTAGCCCGACCGATGGTCAACCATCGACAGTCTGGGCTTGATCCGATTCAGTGGACGGTTTGGTTAAGTCGATCTGCGTTCACTGATCTCACGTCAACGGGTCGGAGAAAGCCGTCAGGCGACGGCTCTCGAGCCCGATGCGCGCAGGAGCCTCAACCCGTTGAGGGTCACGGCGACAGTGGCCCCGGTGTCCGCGACGACCGCGAGCCAGAGTGGCGACGCGCCAAATACCGCTGACACCAGGAACGCCAGTTTGGTCGCGATCGCGAGCGCGACGTTCTGCCGGATCACCGCGAGGGCGCGGCGCGCGTGGTTGACGAGGAATGCCAGGTCCTCGTCGCTCTCACCGATCACGACATCGGCCGAGACGACCGACGCGGCCGCATCCGATCGGCGGCCGACGACGACGCCGGCTTCGCTGAGCGCGGCCACAGTCCCCGCTCGTGCACGCGCGGCTTGCTCGAGCGGCGCGCCTCCTTTGAAGAGCACGCCGCGTCGAGCCGCGGACGTGACGGCCGCAACCACCGTCACCGGTGTAGAGATCACGAGCGCGCAAGGACACGCGAGGACCAGGAAGATCAGCCCACGATAGAACCACGTCGCCCACTGGCCGTCAGCAAGGGGCGGCATGAGGACGACGGCGATCGCGCTGAAGGTGACAACGGGGGTGTAGACGGCGGCAAAGCGTTCGATCCAGCGTTCGACCGGCGCCGACTCGTGTGGCCCCTCGAGGCCCCATCCGGGCTCGTGACCGACCAGCTCGGCGACCGCCGCGCGCGCGCGATCGATGCTCCACGCCTCCATCAGGTGCGCGACCGCGAAGAGAAACGCCACGGCCGCGCCCTCGCCCCACTGCCCGATGGCCACGGCGCCGGCTGCGGAGAGACACACGAGCACGTGCATATCGAGTCGCGCATGGCGAAGCGACGCCCAGGCACGCGGCGCCATCGGCCAGAGGCCGGCGACGATCGACAGTGCATATCCAGCGACCGCGACAGTGGGGACTGTCCCCTTTTCCGCAGGCGCAGCGACCGGGAAAAGGGGACTGTCCCCATGCCCCTGCCACAGTTCGACAACCCACGCAATCGCCAGGAACGCGCCGCTGGCCGCCGCCCACCATCGCGCCGTGTCGTGATGGTGCGCATGCGGGCGATGGTCGTCGTGAACCAGCTCGCCCGCGCCGTGGCTGTGCGCCGCCAGGCCAGTCTGCTGGACGGCGGCCACGATCGCCTCGACGCGAATCAGCGATGGGTTGTAGGTGACGTCGACGCGCCGTCCGACGAGGTCGAAGTTGAGCGCCGTGATGCCAGAACGAGTGAGGGCGCGGCGAATCAGCGCGGCTTCATCGGCGCAGTCCATGCCCGCGACGTGCAGCCGTAGCACAGATGGCGTGGGTGACGCAGATGGCTCAGGGGTCACAGATGGCTTAGTACTGCGTTTCATAATTACGGTGGCATTCGGCCGCCGATGCATCCCGCCTGACTGCGCTGCTCCTCCTTCAATTACTCCAGGTATTCTCAGTCGTCGCGCCTTGCCAGCCGGGCGACTCGGCGCCCTCGATGCGTCACCGTAATTATGAAACGCAGTACTTCGATGCCGGAGATCGCGCAGGCGCCGGACTGCCCGACGTCAGAGGCGAAGCTGCCTCAGGGCCCAGGTGTTACAGACTATTGACCGCGGCGAGAACGTCCTCCGCGTGCCCCTCGACCTTCACGCCGTCCCATCGCCGTGCTACTTTGCCGTCCGGCCCGATGAGATAGGTCGTCCGCGCCACGCCCATGTACTTCTTCCCGTACATCGATTTCTCCTGCCAGGCGCCGTACTTGTCGATCACGTCATGATCTTCGTCAGCGAGAAGGGGGAACGTGAGGTTGTGCTTGGAAGCGAACTTCGCCTTGCTCTTGGTGTCGAGCACGCTCACGCCCAGAACCGTGGCCTTGCTTTTCCTGAACTTCGGCAGGTTGTCGCGGAAGTCGCACGACTCCTTCGTGCAGCCCGGAGTGTCGTCCTTTGGATAGAAGTAGATCACGAGCGGCTGTCCGGCGTAATCGCTCAGCGAATGCGTCTTGCCGTGCTGATCCTCCAGTGAAAACGCGGGCGCCTTCTTGCCTGGGTCGATCAATGACATGGTTTCCTCTGAGCCATTCGCTGTTCGCTGTTCGCATTTTCGAAAACGGCGAGTCGGCGAATCGCGTTCTATTGCGCCGTCAGACTCGCGCGGCGATCAAACGGAACCGCCGCATGCGAACGACGCGGCTCGGCACCGCCTTCAACCTTCTTCGCGGCCACGTCGACGACGATCGCGGCAGCATAGCCGTACCGGACTTCGCCCTTGCGCCCGATCTTGCTGAAGTGGTGACCACGGGAGATGAGGTCCTGCAGCAGTCCGCGCGGAAACCGATCTTCGATCTCGACGCGCTCCCCGTTCTCGAGCGGATCGGCCTGATCGCGGCCAGGCAGGAACCGCGGCGCTTCGATCGCCTGCTGCGCGCCAAGCTTCCCGTCGATCACGCCGGTGATGACGTTGTACACACTCACTGGAATCCAGGCGTTGCCGGCGCAGCCGACGGCCAGCCTCGGGATCTCCTCGCCAGACGGCGTCTGTTCGAAAACCAGCGTCGGCACGCTGGCCGTGCTGGAGCGCATGAGCGGCACCAGGCTCCCGTACGTGCCGGCCGTGGTTCGATTCGATCGCAGGTGGTTGTTGTAGAGGAACCCGAGACCCTTTGACACGTAGAACGTGCCGCCCCACGTGCTGAGCGTCTGAGTCACGGCGATCATGTTGCCGTCGCTGTCAGCGACCGCGAACGACGTCGTGCCCGTACCGATCCTTGGCGTCGGCGCCGTCGGCATCACGGGTGCATCGTCCGGAGGCTGCCGCTCGTAGCGGGACGCCTTCCGGGCATCGATCTTCGCGAAGAGCTTCTTCGCGTGCTCCGCCGTCAAGTGCTCCTCGTATTCCACGGGCCACCGTTCGGGATCCGCCACGCGACGAATCGGGTCGCGCACTTTCCACGATTCCACCAGGTAGTGGAGATAGTCGGCGTCGGTCGACGCGCGCGCACCAGGCTTCGGCTGGAAGTTTTCCAGGACCTGGAGCGACTCGAACAACTGAATTCCGGTGGAGACCGGAGGTCCGCCGGCATACAGGGCGTGGCCACGGTACTGGCCTTTGATCGGCGCCCGTTCCATCGCACGATACTGTGCAAGATCCGCGAAGCCGATGATGCCGTCGTTGTCTTCCATGTCAGCCGCGATCTTCTTCGCGATCTCGCCTCGGTAGAACGCGTCGGCGCCACCCTTTTGAATTGCCCGGAGCGTGTTGGCGTAATCCTTGTTGACGAAGCGATCGCCGGGCTTCGGCACTTTGCCGCCTGGTAAGTAGATCTTCGCAGCCTCCGGCCACTTCTCCAGGAACCGCCGGCCTTCTGCGATGCTCGACGGCAGCCCTTCGTCCAGAACGAAGCCCTCATCCGCCAACGTGATGGCCGGTGCAACGAGATCTTCCCATTTCACCTTGCCGCTGGCGTAGTGACGATAGAGATAGTCGAGTCCGTGAGCGGTTTCGCTTGCTTGCCCTCGGGTGTCATCACCCAGATCCGATCGAGGTACGAGACGGCAATGCGCTTGCCGTCCGGCGCCCACGCAGGTTCCTGGACGCCGACCGGGCTTTGTGCCGCGCCGAGGGATTGTAGAAGAGCGAAGGCGGAGGAGATGAGAAGGGCTGTGGGGAGAGAGCGCATAGGGTTCTATTGGTTCATCACCGCATCCACGATGTGGCGAGCTGAGATGCCGTAGGCGTCGATCAATTCCTCCGGCTTGCCGCTGCGCGGAATCTCCCGTACGGCCAGGCGGGTGACGGTGAACCCGGCGGGCGCCACGGCGCGCGCGACGGCGTCGCCGATGCCTCCCGCAACGTAGTGGTCCTCCACCGTAATCAATCGACCGGTCTCCTTCGCTGACTTGATGAGGGCTTCCGCGTCGATGGGCTGAATCGAATAGAGGTCGATCACGCGAACCGAGACACCCCGCTTCTTCAACTCGTCGTGCGCCTTGATCGCTTCGAAGAGCGTGATGCCGGCGCCAATGATGGTGGCGGTGTCCCGATCGGTCTGGCGAATCACCTTCAGGCCGCCAATCGGGAACGGCTCGCCGTTGCCATAAATGACCGGCGTCTTCGGACGAGTGGTCCGAATGTAGACCGGACCCACGTGCGCCGCTGCCGCGGCAACCAGACGCTCCGTACTGACGGCATCGCTCGGGCAGAGCACCGTGAAATTGGGCTGCGCCGTGGTCATCGCGAAATCCTCGAGCGCCATCTGCGAGGGGCCGTCCTCGCCGATCGAGACCCCGGCGTGCGAGCCGGCGAGCTTGACGTTCACGCCGCTGATCGCGGTCATGCGGATGAAGTCGGCGGCCCTGGTCAGAAACGCGGCGAACGTTGACGGGAACGGAATGGCGCCGCGCGACGCAAGGCCCATCGAGGCGCCGATCATCGCCTGCTCGGCGATGAAGAATTGAAAGAACCGATCGCCGTGCACGGCCTCGAATTTCTCACTGAAGGTGGAGTTCTTCACGTCGCCGTCGAGCGCGACGACGCGCGGATCCACGTTGCCGAGCTCGGCGATCGCCGCCCCGTACGCTTCACGTGTGGCGATCATTTCGCCCAAGGTGTGATGCGGTGCGGGCATGGCGCCCGGCTCCGGCGGAGGCGTCGCCTTTGGCGGCAGTGGAATGGATACCTTCGCACCGGACTCGCGCACGAACTGTGCTTCAAGCTCCGCGATCGCGCGATCGGCCTCATCTTTCTTGAGGGCTTTGCCATGCCAGCCCGGCTGGTTCTCGATGAATGACACGCCCTTGCCCTTGTAGGTCCGCGCCAACAGCACCGTCGGCCGCCCCTTGGTCGACGCGGCCTGCGCTAGACCGGCCAGGATTTCCATCAGGTCGTGGCCGTCGAGGATGCAGGAGTTCCAGCCGAACGCTTGCCAGCGTGAACGGTGCGAGAGCATGTCGTGCTCGAGCTCGGTCGGGCGACTCTGGCCGAGTCCATTCACGTCCACGATGGCGCAGAGTGAATCGAGCTTGTAGAAGTGCGCCGCCGACGCCGCTTCCCACACCGAGCCCTCGGCGGTCTCGCCATCGCCCAGCATCACGTACGTGCGATGGGGTGATCCGATGCGGCGCGCATTGAGGGCGATACCCACGGCCGCCGCGAGGCCCTGACCCAGCGATCCGGTGGCCACGTCGACAAACCGCAACCGTGGCGTGGGATGTCCCTCGAGATCGGAGGTCAGCTTGCGAAGATTGAGCAACGACTCGCGCGGGAACGCACCGGCTTCTGCCCAGGCCGCATAGAGGATCGGCGCGGCATGGCCTTTTGACATCACGAATCGATCCGCGTGGGGATGCTTCGGGTTCGTCGGATCGAATCGCATCTCGCCGAAGAACAGCGCCGCCATCACCTCCGCGGCTGACATGCACGAGGTCGGATGGCCGCTGCCGGCCGCGGTCGTGGAGCGGATCGAATCGATGCGAAGACGCGTCGCGATGTTCTTGAGCGCAGGGAGCAGGGACGTATCAACAGACAATACCGGCCTCCGACATGAGTGGGAAGATCGAGAAGTGTATCAGCAGTTCGACACCTATAATCCCCGAGATGTTCCTGCTGCGCTACCTGTACATCCTCGCGCTCGTCGTCTGGCTGGGCGGATTGATTGTGGCGGGCGCGATCGTGGCGCCGTCGGTGTTCGATGTGCTGCAAACGTCGAGCGCCGCCGATGGTCCGGTCCTGGCCGGGGCCGTGTTTGGCGCGATCCTGCGACGCCTGCATCTGCTCGCCTACGCCATGGGCGGCGTGATGCTCGCGGTGCTCACCGTGCAACGCGTGCTGGGGCCGCGGCCTATCAACTACGGCATTCGTGCAACCGTTGTCGGCACGATGCTTGCCGTCACGGTGATCTCAGGTTCTGTAATCAGCCCGCGCGTCGAGACGATCGTGAAATCCGTCGACGGCCCGATCGCGTCGCTGCCGCTGGGAGATGCCCGGCGCGCCGAGTTCTATCGTCTTCACGGATGGTCCAACCTGCTGCTCGCGGTCACCGCACTCGGTGGCTTAGCGCTTCTCTGGTGGGAAGCGCGGGAGTAGTATCATCGGTCCCGTTGATGGACGACATTACCGAAGCGGTTCTGGCGCGTCAGGAAGTCGCGCGGTTTTTGGAGGGCAGCCATGGGTTGACGAGCGATGTCGCCCGCACCCGGGTCCTCGCCTACCTTGACGAGCTGAAGACGACCCAGCGTTACGAGCTCTACCGTGCGCTGGAGTACCCGCTGTATCCAATCCTCCGCAAGATCGAACGCATCGGCGAGAACGTGCAGTTTGCCGTCGACGCGACGGCTCGCGGCCGGGTGGCCTTCGCGTCGAACCACCGCAGCCACATCGACTATCTCGTCGAGCCGCTCGTGCTGGACGATGCCGGAATCCGGCCGCCGATCATCGCGGCGGGCATCAACCTCTTTGGCGGGCCGCTCGGTCTGATTCACAAGCACGTGACGGGCGCGATGCCGATTCGTCGCAACACGAAGGATCCCGCGTATCTGATCACCCTCAAAGCCTACGTCGCCGAGCTCTTGCACAAACACGACCTGTTCTTCTATCCAGAAGGCGGACGCACCTACAGCGGCGAGCTCAAGCGGTCCAAGACGGGCTTATTGGCCGCGTGCCTCGACGCCGGGGTTCGGGGCATGGCAATCGTTCCCGTTGCCGTCTCGTACGACCTCGTGCTCGAGGATCACGTGCTCGCTCGCCAAGGCGTGAAGCGACGGCAGCGGCCGTTCAGCCGCGAGATTGCAGAGATGGTGCGCTATGCCGTCGGCTATCGGACGCGAGCGTTTGTCACCTTCGGGCGGCCGATCGCGCTCGACGGTTTCGATGCCGCGTCGCGCAAATCGGTCGCCGAGCTGGCGCGCCTCCTGCGCGGCGAGGTGGGCCGGCTGTACAAGGTGCTACCGACGGCGGTCCTGGCATCGGCGATGCGGCCGTCGGTCACGCGTCACGATCTCACGCAGCGCATCAACGCGCAGATCGAGACGCTGCGAGCGGTCGGCGCCAATCTCGGCGTCGGCAGCGCGGACGAAGTGATTGCGCTCGCCACTGACCCACTGGAAACCCGCGGCATCATCGTCGTCGAAGATGGGCGCTACCGCGTGCGCGAGCGGAACGTGTTGCGGTATTACGCGCGATCCATTGCCCATCTGCTTTCCCCGGCCGGCCCGACTCACTGATGCTTCAGGCCACGTCAAAGGCGCTCTTCCTGGCCCTGGCTCAGAGCGCGTGGCTGAAGCGATTCGCGTCCCGGCGCGGCATGGCGCCCGGCCGGGGGGTTGCGCGTCGCTTCATCGCCGGCGAGACCGTCGAAGAAGCCATCCAAACAGTTTCCGATCTTCACGCTCGCGGCCTGCGCCTGACGCTCGACTATCTCGGCGAGAGCGTCGCGACCTCTGAAGCGGCAAAGGGCGCGACCGACCAATACCTGCACATCGTCGACGCGATGATCGTGGCGGGCATCGAGCGGAACATCTCGGTGAAGCTGACGCAGCTTGGACTCAACGTCGATCGAGCCACGGCGGTGGACAACACGCGCCGGATCCTCGAGCACGGTGCGGCGCACGACTTCTTCGTCCGCATCGATATGGAGGGATCGGCCTACAC
>JBOGIV010000132.1:0-6621 GCA_050747925.1 Vicinamibacterales bacterium | reverse complement strand
TCCGCTTGGCCATACGACCGTCATGGCGTACGACGCGGGGGATCGTCTGTTGTCGACGATCGATCCTCTCGGTCGCACGGCAAGTCGAACCTACGACGCAGCGGGCAACGTGACGTCCAGCATCAATTTCGACGGCAACACGTCCAGCTTCACCTACAACAGCCGAAATCAACTCCTGACCAGTACCGATCCTGATGGCCGGGTGACTGCACTCGAGTACGACAGCCGCGGCAACCTGCGGCGCTCGACACAGCCACTCGGCGGCGTGTCGGCGCTCACCTACGATTCCGCGGGAAACGGCTTGACGCTCACCGATGCGCTCGGCCGGCTCACCTCGTATGCGTACGACACATCAGGATCCCTGTCCTCGTTGGACAACGCGCGCGGCGTGCGAACGTCATTCACCTACGATGCGAGAGGCAATCGCCTCGCGACGACTACATACCGGACCGTGGCGGGATCGGGGAACGAGGCCGTGACGGCCCTCCAGTCGTTCGATCCGGTGAGCAGGCCATCCGCCATCCGCGACCCTTCTGGCAGCACGACGACCCTGGACTACGATGCGAGCGGCCTCGTAGGCAGTATCACCGACAGCAATGGCCATGTGACGAGGTACGAATACGATGCCGTGGCAAACCCGACGGCCGCGGCGTTCCCAGACCTGTCCAGAGAGACCAGCGCCTATGACGCAGCGGGCCGTTCGATCAGCCGCACGAATCGTGACGGTCACACCACACAGTTCGAATACGACGCCCTCGGCCGCCGCACGCGGGCGACCCATTCTGACGGGAGCGCGTCGACGAGGACGTACGACGCCGTAGGCCGGGTTCTCACCGAGACTGACGAGCGTGGGAACACGACGACGCACACGTACGGGGTCAATCGGCATGCCGTTACCGACGCCATCGGCAACGTGACCCTCCAGGAATTCAACGGACGCGGGCGTCCGATACGCCGCACCGATGCCAATGGCAAGCTGACGATGTGGTCGTACGACGCCGCTGGCCGACTGAGCTCGCTGACTTTCTCAGACGGCACGCAGCAGACCACTACTTACGATGCGGCAGGCAACAAGCTCACCGAGACCGACCCGGCGGGCCACACGACCTCGTTCGGCTACGACGCGCTCAATCGTCTTGTGACCGTCGTCGATACGCTCGGGCAGATCACATCGTTCGCCTACGACGAAGTCGGGAATCGGATTGGCGAGACCGACGCGCTCGGTAGGGTGACGCGGCTCGAGTACGACGCAGCGGGTCGGCTGACGCAGCGGACCCGGCCCCTGGGCCAGAGCGAGCGCTTCGCCTACGATGCCAACGGCAACCTCCTTGCGCACACGGACTTTAACGGCAACGTCGTGAGCTACGAGTACGACACCAACAATCGACGACAATCGAAGCGGGCCACAGGCGGGTCGGAGATCACCTATGCGTACACTCCGGCTGGCCTGCGCACCAAAGCTGGGGCCGAGAGTTGGGTTCACGACAGCCGGGGTCGCGTGATCGGTCATACGAGCGCCGACGGCGATGCCGTAGCCTTCACGTACGACGCTGCAGGCATGCGGACCTCGATCACCACGGCGTACGGGACGACCGCGTACACTTTCGACCAACTGAATCGCCTCGCCACAGTCACCGATGCGCTCGGCACGACACAGTACACCTACGACGCGGTCGGCAATCTCGCATCCATGACCTACCCGAACGGTCTCAGCACTCGCTACAGGTACGATCTTCGTCATCGTGTCGTGGAGGTTGTGACAGAAGGTCCGGGCGGGCCGTTCGCCTCGTATGCGTACACCCTTGATGCCGCCGGAAAGCGCATCCGCGCTGTCGAGGTCGAGTCGGGCCGCCAGCGGACCGTCGACTACACCTACGACGCGGTCGACCGGCTGGTGCGTGAGGTCATCGATGAGACGGGATCGGCAGGGGATCTCGACATCGCCTACTTCTATGACGCTGTCGGTAACCGCGAGCGCAAGCAATCGGTGTCGAGCGCCGAGACGATCGAGACGCTTTACACGTACGACAACAACGACCGACTCCTGACTGAAGCCACCACGACGACCAGCGCCCAGGGCTCGGTGACGAGCGCGAGCGTGCTCTTCGCGTACGACGCCAACGGCAGCGTCGTCAGCCGAACCAACGGTTCGCAAACCGACATCTACGCGTACGACTCAGAGGGGCGTCTGGTCGCGGCTTCCGTGCAGAGTGGCAACGTTCCGGGGCACGTGACCTACACCTACAGCACTGATGGTATGCGAATCGGCAGGACTGTCGGTGTGGTGACCACCAGGTTCGTGCTGGCCGATTTCTGGGGGCTGACGCAGGTGTTGGCCGCGGTTTCCGGCGGCGACGTCACGACCTACTCCCACGGCCACGACCTGATCAGTCAGGTCCGAAGCGACACAGGCCCTCGGTACTACCAGTACGACGGCCTCCTATCCACCCGCCATCTGACCGACAAGACTGGCACCGCGACTGACGCGTACACCTACGACGCGTTCGGTATCACGCTGACCGCCACGGGGAGCACGCCAAACGACTTTCTCTACCGCGGAGAACAGCTCGATCCGAATCTCGGTTTCTACTATCTCCGAGCGCGGCACTACATGCAGGCGACCGGTCGCTTCCTCACGACCGATCCCTTCGAGGGCGTCACCTTCGATCCCCCGTCGCTCCATCGCTATCTGTACGCAAATGCTGATCCCGTGAATCGTTGGGATCCGTCGGGGGAGTTCTCCCTGATTGAGATCGGTCAGACTATCTCGTTCTACACCCAGTGGGTCGTGCTGACCGCGGCCAGGCCCGCGCTGAACGCGATCGCTAGTACCGGGTCGAGATTGTTAGGAAACGCGCTCTTACAGAATTTCACTCTGCGGTTTGCCGCGCGGATTGGGGTGCAGACTGCTGAACGCATCCTCATTAGGACGGGTGTCGCGCCATCCGTGGCAAGACGCGAAGTGTTGAAGGCAACTTCGTCAGTATTGGATCCTCTCGAGAGGGTAACCGCCGACGCAGTGCTCAAGAGCGGAAAGATTGTACAAGGCAGGATCCTGGCGGTTTTGTTCTCCCTCTTTGCTGGCGACCAAGCGCGGGCGCAGGAGCAGATTCAGGAGCTGGCTCCACAGGACCCGGAGGAGTTGGCGGAAGTGGCGGCCTTCGTGGTCTTCCTCGAAGAAGACCGCGACATCGTGCCCCCGCGATTCAAGCTGATTGTCGAGACCCTGCTTGGCTTGATGTTCCCGCTGCTGCCGATCCCAGTTCCGTGAGCTGGCCAGCGTACCTTCGCCCTCGGATCAGAAGGAGCTTCGGCGGGCGTCTGGTTCAAGGCCTACACCGACATCAGTCGCGAGGTGCGTCGCGCCGCCATCGTCGCCGCTCACAAGCGTCGGTTGAAGTTCACCGGCCATCTTTGCTCGGTGTCGTTCCGCGAGGCCGTGGCCCTTGGCATCGACAACCTCGAACACGGCCTGTTCACCAACCGCGACCTCACCCCAAACCGAACTCCCGATCGCTGCTCGCCCGACATGCGGACCGGTATGTTGAAGGTCGCCATGGATGGTCCAGATATCCAAGCTGACGATCCGCGCGATGGTGACCAACAAGGTGGCGATGTCATCCACGCTCGCGGTATACGAGCTCTCCTAGCGCGTGAGGAGTACTTGGCCGCGCGGAAGGACACCTCCGAGCGCGCTGCGCGCCGAGGAGAACGTCCGCACCACTGATTGCCGTCACGAATGTCAGTACGATCGTCCACGAACGCATGAATCCTCTCCATCGACTCTTCGTATCACGAGAAATAACCACGAGAAGGATCAACCACGAGAAGGATCAACCACGAGAAGGATCAACCGCGAGAAGGAACAACCGCGAGAGAATGAACCACGAGAAAGATCAACCACGAGAAGGAGCAACCACGAAAAGGAGCAACCACGAGAGAGAGCAAGCACGAGAAAGAACGACAGCGAGAATCAACCAGAAGAAGGATAGACCACAGCACGAGCAGCCACGAGGGGGATTCGCCACTGGAAGATCGCCGGGTAAGCGATGATCCTCGGTGGAGCACCGATGCGCGACCCCAAGACTGAGTACGAGGAGCGGCTGCACGCGAGGCGAGTGGCTCACGCCGCGCTGACTCGGCGCGATGCGCTGGTCAGCTACGCACGCGTCACCGCGTTCGCCGCAGCTGCTCTCTTCACGGCGCTCGCTGCCCGGGGAACGCTGTCGCCGTGGTGGATCGCGGGACCCGTTGTGGTGTTTCTCATGCTCGTCATCGGGCATGGGCGTGTGATTCGCGCCCGCGAGACCATGAGCCGCGCCATGGTGTTCTACGAGCGAGGGCTCGCCCGCATCGACGACCGCTGGGCTGGCGCGGGTGAACCCGGCGAGCGCTTCCGCGATCCCGAGCATCCCTATTCGCTGGACCTGGACCTGTTCGGCCCAGCGTCGCTCTTCGAGCTGCTCTCACTGGCGCGGACGCCGGGTGGCGAGGAGGCGCTCGCATCGTGGCTGACGACGCCCGCCATCAAGCCAGACATCCTCCTCCGGCAGCAGGCGATCGCTGAGCTCGGTCCACGGCTGGATCTCCGCGAAGAACTGTCGTCGGTGGGAGCCGAAATCGCCCGCACCGTTCACGGTGACGCCCTTCGATCGTGGGGGCGCGCCCCGGCGCCACTCCCGCGAGGCTGGGCCCGCGCCAGCGCCGTGGCGCTGTCACTGGCCATGGTGGCGGCGGTCGCGATTTGGGCGGGCACCGGTGAATCCACGCTCTTCCTGATCGTTGTGTTGCTCGAGATCGTCTTCTGGTTGCCCGTGAGGAGGCGGGTCACCGGCGTGCTCCACAGTGCCGACGGCGCCGCGCGCCAGTTGACGGCGCTGGCGACCGTCCTCGAGCGACTCGAGCGCGAACGCTTCGCGAGCGAAGGGATCCGCTCCCTGCAGGCTCAGCTCACCGAGCGGCACATGCCAGCCTCGATGGCGATCCGGCGCCTGCGCCGGCTCGTCGAGCTTCACGACTGGGAGCACAACGTGTTCTTCGCGCCCGTCGCGGCAGCGGTGTTGTGGAGCACGCACGTCGCGTATGCGTTAGAGGGCTGGCGACGAACGTTCGGCGACCGGGTCGCGACGTGGCTCCAAGTGTCGGGCGACTTCGAGGCGCTGGCGTCGCTGTCGGCATACCACTTCGAGCATCCTGCCGATTCCTTCCCTGAAATCCTCGATGGTACGGGCCCGGCGACGTTCCACGGCACTGGCCTGGGGCATCCGTTGATTCCCGCAAGCAAGCTGGTGAGAAACGATCTGTGTCTGGATCAGGCGACGCAGTTGCTGGTGGTGAGCGGCTCGAACATGTCCGGCAAGAGCACGCTGCTCAGGACGGTCGGGGTGGCCTCGGTCATGGCGCTGGCCGGCGCGCCGGTGCGGGCCGGCGCGCTGCGTCTCACGCCGCTTCGGCCGGGAGCGACCTTGCGAATTCAGGATTCCCTTCAGGAGGGGCGCTCGCGCTTCTACGCCGAGATCTCACGCATTCGAGCACTCAGCGATCTGGCAGCCGGACCGCCGCCGCTGCTCTTCCTGCTCGACGAATTGTTTCACGGCACCAACTCGCACGATCGCGTGGTTGGCGCCGCAGGAGTGCTGAGGGCGCTGCTGGACCGCGGCGCCATCGGCCTCATCACCACGCACGACCTCGCGGTCACGCAGGTGGTCGGCACGCTTGGTTCGCGAGCGGCCAACATTCACTTCGAAGATCAATTCGAGGGTGGAGAGATTCGCTTCGACTACCGCATCAAGCCAGGACCGGTGACGCACAGCAACGCCGTGGCGCTCATGCGCGCGGTGGGACTCGATGTGCCGGACCCGAGCTGACTATCCGGTACGTGGGGCGCCGTCCGCTCTCGCGTACGGCGCGCCAAGACGCTTCGCTCTAGTCCAGCCGCCCGCCGCCGCGCAGTTGGGTTGATGATCCCACGAGGCGCTTTCCACCCGCCCTACCCGGCTCATCCGCCTTCGCTCGCCGAGTGTTTCGGTTGCGAGCTTCCGCCCACCGGAACTCGCATCGACTCACGTCAGTCCGGTTCAGGGCGCAAAATTAATCGTGACGGTGATGATGATGGGCACGGGCACACCGTTGAGGAGCGTCGGTGTGTACTCCCACTGCTGCACGGCGTCGAGCGCCGCCTGATCCAGCAGCGGAATCGATTTCACCACCTTCGCATCGATGACCTTCCCGTCTGCGCCAATCGTCGCCTCGATGACCACCGCTCCGCTGACGCGCGCCGACCGCGCGACCGCCGGATAGACCGGCCTGACGTCCTTGATCTTGGTCGGTGGCCGAATCTGACCCCCGACACGCACCGCCGACGCCGCGGCCTTTGCGCGAGCCTCGGCAGCGGCTTTCGCTCTCGCCGCGGTGGCGTCGGCCTTCTCTTTGCCCGCGGCGGCTTCGGCTGCCGCCTTGTCACCGGCCGCCTTCGCTGCCGCAGCCAGCTCTCGGGTCCTGTCGTACGACTTGAACCAACTCTCTTCCTGAGCTTTCAGCTCGGTATCGAGTGCGGCGCGCGCTTCCTGGGCGGTTTTGAGCGACCCAGCCGCATATTGGTCGGCCCGGTCGGCTGACGCC
>JBOGIV010000131.1:0-5586 GCA_050747925.1 Vicinamibacterales bacterium | reverse complement strand
GCTCAACGGGCCTCCGGTTCCGGGACAGGTACCGATCGCGACCAACTTCGTCCCGGCACCGGTGCAGCAGCAGGTGTTGCAATACACCTTCAATGGCGCGGAACCTCCCGGGGCGTATACGTGGTTTGCGGTGTTCACCGTACCCGGCACGATGAACTTCGTGAGCGTGCTGGAGCACTCACCATTCGTCTTTGCGCCCTGAGACTCGGCCACCATGGAAGTCGGTCCACGATTTTCTAGGCCAGTCGGCGGGTTCGTCTGCGACCTGCACGGCGGCACAGCGCCGCAAGTGAAAGCGGCGGCTCTCACAAGGGCGCTGTGGCGCTCGAGCGAGCTTCCTACGCGATCCGTCAGCGGATGACGAAGTGTTCTTCCCGCAGGACGGTCCCATCGGCTCCCCGCAGCTCGACTTTCCAGTCGCCTGCTCGTTCTGGGCTGATGGTATTGCTGCTGAACGTCCGATACCCCCTGCCTGGACTCGCAGTCACACGAAGCCGCCTGACCTGGTGCACGCGTTCGCCGCGGTACCAGCGATGCTCCACGGTCGTATCCGCGTTCGTCAGCAGTCGCGTGTAGAAAAAGTACGTGCCCGGTTGCGAATCGCCGTTCACTGGCGCGCACTGCCAGTCGGGTGACCCTTTCTTTTCGAGGGCACTGCACAATTGAGCGTTCAGCACGCTCACTGTTGCCGACGTGATGCTCGCCTCCGGCGGGTTGGGACGTTCGACAGGCGCCGGCGTCGTATCAGCACGTCTCTCGGGTGTGACCGTGGCTGGGGGCTTACCTATGAGGGCCGGTGTCGTCACCGACGTTGCCGGCGAGTCGTTGGCAGACGACCTGTTCTGAGCCTGCGGGAGGGGATCTGACGTGTCGGTGGTCCCCCGCCTTTGCACGGCTAACGCGACGGCGACAACTACGGCCACGCCGAGAGTGGCGACAGCGATCGTGCGAGGCGGCCACGTCCTGCCGGGCGTGTCAACCGGCAGCACCAGCTCGGGCGGCGCCTCGGCCTCAGGTTCTGGCGACGAGGTCTCGTCATCCGACCCGGCGGCCGGTGGCTTCCAAAAGGGAATCTCGTGCGCCGCGCAGAAGTCCAGTAGGTTCTTGAGGCTAGTAGTGACGAACGGATGCCCTGGGCTGAGCGAGGCGACCGCAATCGCGTGGGCGCGTCGGTACCCGCGCTCGGCCTCGTCAAACTTGTTCGTGCGCTCGCATACGAGGGCGAGGTTGTTTAGCGTGCTCGCGAGGTCCGGGTGGAGGGACCCGAGGCTGAGTTCCTGTATGGCGGCGGCCTCACGCAACAGCCGCTCGGCTTCGGAATAGTCGCCGGCAGCGGCGGCTTGCTGCGCCGCCTCGCTTATGGGCGCAGGATCGAGCACATCGGTCATGGGTCGGGCTGCGAAGCACTTTAAGCTACTCGCTTCTCGAAGCAAAGGGCGGACGCCGCCCCTGAGCACCGAACCACGTTGTGTCGACGAACGAGAAGCCCGGGTCTGAGAGCGCACGCCGAGCTGCCTCCAGATCGGCTGGTGAATATCGTCCGCCACGCTCGTGCAAAGCAAGCGTTTCAAGCGCGAGTCGGGCGGCGACATCACCACCATGATGGATCCACGTCACACCTTCGCAGTCAACGCTGTCGAGCCCCAGCCGGATGAAGAGATCTCCGAGGCGACGACCAAGGTAAGGGTCCATCACGCCGTTGGCGTTGAGCCCTTCCAACATCGCGCGGTTCGCTTGGTAAAAGGGGGCGGGCGTCGGGATGGCTGGAATTCACCGGGCCAGCGCCGGTGTCGTCGGGCTCCTCAGCGAACAGCCAACCGCCTGGCTTGAGTGCGGCGGTCATTCTCTCCAGCACTCGATTCGGCTCACTGACGTGCATCAGCAGACAACGACAATGCACCAGATCGAACTGACCTGTCTCGAGCGGATCGCGCAGGATGTCGTGCTCGCGAATCTCGACGGCCGGCAGCTTCGCTTCTCGAAGAAAGCGAACATCCCGATCTGTCGCAACGATGTGACCCGTCGGACCGACCAGTTCGATCAGCCGTCGAGCGATTGAGCCTCGCCCGGCGGCCACCAGCAGACATCGCCACCCAGGCGCAACACCCAGGCGTTCAAGTCGGCGTAGTGTGAGCGGGTCGAGCAGTTGTTCGAAGAGTCTTAGACGTGCACCTTCCGCCTCGTGGTCCGCATGAGCGCCGAAATATTCCTGGTTGAGTTTCATGCTATCGGACGAACGCGCTGACACCATTGACAACGTAGCTCAGGTGAGTATCACGCGGCGGGTTACCGCAACACCCAGTGAGCGCCGACGACCACCATCGCGGCGTTAATGCCAAGGTTCTCGCCACGCGTGCCGGCGTTGGAGATGTGATGGTTGCGGAACTCCAGCATCAGCGCAGGCCCGCGGCGGGTGATGCGCTTGATCCCCGCACCCCACACCACCTGGAAGTTCCAGATTCGGTCCAACTCCGGCGCCTCGAGTGATGTCCAGACCATGCCGCCACCGAGGACGTAGTACGGCGCCCAGGGCCGTTCCCGAAGGAAGTAATGTCGGCCGCCGATGCCGACGAAGCCGCCGAGTATGGCGGTGTGGGGGCGATAGTACATGTGCGCCGTCCCTTCACCGTACAACTCGAGCCAGTTCGTGACGAACCAGCCCATTTGCGGATAGAACCCGACGTACTGGATGTCGCTGATGGCTTTGCCATGGCCTGGCCAGCCGTGCAACCACGAATGCCCCCAGCCACCAGCCAGTGCGCGGGTGCGGTAGCCGCGAGCCAGCGGGGCGCGTTCGGCGGTCGGGTCAGGCTGCTGCGCGATGACCGCCGGCGACAGTAGTAGGGGCAATGACACCGCCACGGCCATCGTAGCGCCCCTCATGCCAGCACAGAGAGCTGTGCCAACCGCGGGCTGTCGGCGATAGATCAAATTACAAAGAACTCCATCAGCACTTCGTCGTCCTCAACACCGTCGATCATGACCTGGCGCGTTAGCCGGCCGCAGTCCTGGAACCCCAAACGCCGGTAGAACGCCTGTGCGGCGGTGTTGGATCCGCGAACTTGGATGACGAGTTTGCGATAGCTCGCCTCACGAGCGAAGGCCGCGGTGGCGTTCCACAGTTGACGGCCCACGCCTCGCCTTCGCCACTCCGGAAAAATGAACGTTCCAACCTGACCGACGTGCGCCATCGACGCGAGGAGCGGTGACCACAGGTCAAGACTCTGAAGAGCAACGATGCCTCGCGCAGGATCGACGGCCACGTGGAGTGTCTCACGCGGCGAGAGCGACTCCAAGTAACGCCGCTCCTCCTCGACGGTCCAGGCACGATCGATGGCCGAATGGATCCGCTCCGCAGCGACGGCCGCAAGTACTGCGGTGATTCCAGCGGCGTCCGTAGGAAGGGCTCGCCTGATTCTCAAAGAGGACTCCCCTGGCTGCGCTCGCTCCAACCCTGCGCAAGTATCGCAGCATTCCTCGGCAGCTCCCGCCTAGGCGCCTTGCGATTGGTTGCGAAAGCGAAGCGCATTGACGCAAACTACTTTGTGCAATAAAGTCAAAGCGCCGGTCGCGCTTATGGGGCACGAACAGTGGCCGGGCTACGGAAACTGCGGAAACTGAAACATGTCGATGAGTCGGAAAGAGATCTGGCTTGCGGTGATCGTCCTGCCCCCGCCCTGCTACTCGTGTTCATCATGGGACTCTTTGCCTACATGGATGCTACGAAGACGTCCCTGCACCCGGACCTGCAGCAGGTGCGATCCGTCACGCATTTCGAGCACTGGCGGCGTCACTCCAATGAGGTCCGCCCGCACTCGAGCCTCGCGTACCGGACCCGCACGAGTTCAAGGCAATCACGGAGACGACCACCAGGACGGGGCCATTCTCCAATAACGATTGGTCCGAAGAAACCCGGCAGGTCATACCTGAATGCTAGAATCAGCGGGTGCGGCGGTTCGTCCTAGCCATCGTCGTCGGATTGTTGACGCTCAGCGCGTCTGGGATCTCCAGCCTCGTCATCAACGAGCCCTGCAACGGCTACGAGTTGCCAGGAAGCGATGATGGTGCTTGTTTGCCCACCTGCGTGACGTGCGGATGCTGCGCCCAGGCTGTCGAACCCGTCACGGTGGTCGTGGCAATCTCGCCGGACCTTCCGATCGCCGACGTCACGGCCTTCTTGCCTCGTCTCCCACGAACGAACCCGCGCGACATCCTGCACGTTCCGAAACCCAGCCTGGCCTGACGCTCCGCAACTCAGACATTCGCCAGCACGACCGTCGAGGTGACGGTCTCAGAGGAATAGTCATGCGCATCGGAAATGGTGCCGTCGCGGTGTGCGCGGCCGTGTGTTGTCTTCACACCGGTGTCGCGGGCGCACAAAGCAGGATGTTGTCGCTCGCAGATGTCCTCGCGCGTGCGCGCGAGCAAGCACCACAAATCGTGAGCGCGCGTTTGGCGTTGGAAGAGGCTCGTGGCCGACTGCTCGGTGCGTCCCTTCGATTCCAAGCGAACCCGGAAATTGACGCGGGGATCGGCAATCGCAACGGACCAGATACCAGGTTTACCGACTTCGAGGTTGGCCTCTCACAGGGCTTTGAGCCTGGTGCTCGCCGATCTGCTCGGATCGCCGGTGCGAACGCGGCTATTGCACAGGGCTCGGCAAACATCGACGAGACCACGCGCATCGTGCTCCGTGCCGCCGCGGCGGCGTACTACCGCGTGGTTCACGCCAATGAACGGATTCGAGTGCTCGGCGCGACACAGGAGCTTGCTGCCGGTGTGTCTGCGACGGCTGATCGCCGGTTCAAGGCTGGCGACATTGCCGTGTTGGACGTGAATATTGCTCGCGCGTCGCTCGCGCGGATCCGAGCGGAGCGCGAAGGTGCCGAAGCGGCCAAGGCATTGGCCCTCGGAGACCTGCGACAGCTCCTGCGTCTCGACGAGGACGTCGATGTCGAAGGATCACTGACGCGTCCCAGCGAGGTCGACCTCAATGCCGTTCTTCAAGCGACATTGCAACGACCAGATCTCCGGGCACTCGAGGCTGGGATTCAGGAAGCGGAGGCCGAGTTGCGCGTGGGTCAGAGTTATTCGAAACCTCAGTACGGCCTCGGTGTTCGGTATTCGCGAGAAGAAGGCGACCAGATCGTGCTTGGTGGCATGACGATCACCTTGCCGATGTTCTCAAAGGGCCAAGAACAGCGCGCCGTTGGCGCTGCGAGAGCCTCGCGCCTGCGGGCAGAGCTCGATGCGTCTCGAACGCGCATCCAGATCGAGGTCCGCTCTGCGTTTCAGGCGTTCAACCGCCGGTTGGCAGCCGTCCGCGTGCTCGAGACGGAGGCCATTCCCGGTCTTGATGAGAATGAGGCGCTGACGTCCCGCAGCTTCGAAGTCGGCCAGCTCGGTCTACCTGACCTGCTGCTCATCCGACGCGAGATTCTCGACACACGATCCCAATACCTGGACGCACTTTTGGAGGCAGCCCTGGCCCGGGTCGACCTGGACGCCAGCGCTGGAGTACTACGATGACTCTGAAAACGGGTCTTCAGCAGAATCTGTGGGTCGCTTCCGGCTCCGGTAGCTGAC
>JBOGIV010000130.1:0-16737 GCA_050747925.1 Vicinamibacterales bacterium | reverse complement strand
GCTCCGGTTCGCTCCTAATCCGGGCGTTTCATGCTGCGTCCGATCCTGCGCCTCGGGGATTCGATCCTGACCGATCTTGCCCAGCCGGTCGAGGCGATCAAACCCGAGGTCGATCAATTGATCGACGACATGATCGAAACGATGTACGCGGCGCCTGGGATTGGACTGGCCGCGCCGCAACTCGGCGTCTCGCTGCGCCTGTTTGTCATCGATCTGTCGCTCGGACGGGACCCGCAGGCGCTCACCGTGATGATCAACCCGGAGTTTGTCGAGCGCGAGGGGATGCAACTCGAGGAGGAGGGTTGTTTGAGTGTCCCTGGGTTCACGTCGACCGTCGCCCGCCCGAAGCGAGTCGTTATCAGGGGCATGGATCGGCACGGCGACTCGCGTACGGTCGAAGGCTCCGGGCTTCTGGCACGCGCGCTGCAGCACGAGATGGATCACCTCGAAGGGCATCTCTTCGTCCATCGCCTGCGGGGGATCTCTCGCGAACTGATTCTCCGGAAGGTCAAGAAACTCACCAAAGCGGGGAAATGGTGACCGCGTGAGCTCACTTCGGGTGGCCATGCTCGGCACGCCCGCGTTTGCTGTGCCAACCCTCAAAGCGCTTCTTGCCTCGTCGCACCACGTGGTCGGCGTGATCACCCAGCCCGACCGGCCACGCGGACGAGGACAACACGTGTCGTCTGGGCCGGTGAAGGCACTGGCGATCGAGCACAGACTGCAAATTCTTCAACCAGAGCGACTGAGGCGAGAGCGCTTCGAGGGCGACTTCGATGCGCTGCAGGCCGACCTGGCCGTGGTCGCAGCGTACGGAAAGCTGCTGCCCGCGTGGTTGCTGGCAAAGCCGCGCCTCGGTTTTGTCAACGTCCACGCCTCTCTGCTGCCGAAGTACCGGGGCGCCTCGCCTGTTCACCACGCCGTGATGGCGGGCGATGAGGAGACCGGCGTCACGATTATGCGTGTCATCGAAGCCCTGGACGCGGGGCCGATGCTTGCGCAGCGCCGGGTGCCCATTGGGCCCGACGCGACGACTGCTGAGATCGAGGCAGCCTTGGCCACTTTTGGCGCCGCCATCCTGGTTCAGACCGTCGATCGCATCGCCCAAGGCCCCGTGGCGGAGAGAGCACAGAACGATGCCGAGGCGAGCTATGCGCCGCGGCTGACGAAGGCCGCGGGAATGGTCGATTGGTCGAGGCCCGCGAGCGCCGTTCACAATCAGGTTCGCGGGCTCATACCGTGGCCCTTGGCGTACACGTTTCTCGGCGGGTCGAGGTTGATTCTGCGACGTTCGCGGCTCGCAAACGAGCTCCCGGCTCCGTCAGACGGCCACGAATCCCGAGTCCCGAGTCCTGTCGCTCCCGGCGCTGGGGGGTCCGGGCTCGCGGCTATTCGACAAGCTGGAACGATCGCGCGACTGGCCGGCGGCGGCCCGGCCGTTGCGTGCGGAGATGGTCGGCTTCTCGAGCTTGTCGAGCTTCAGCCGGAAGGTAGGCGTGCGATGAGCGGACACGATGCCCTGGTCGGACGCGTGCTGGTGCCCGGTCAGCAGTTCGACCGCGTCGGCTCGCAACTCGATCGACCATGATTGCAGCCGCGCGGCTCGCGGCGTTCGACGCGCTGACAGATGTGGCGGAGCACGGCACCGACCTTGGCGAGGCGATCGCCCGTGCCCGGCGCTCCCTTTCCGACGACAGAGACCGGTCTCTGGTCCTCGAGCTCGTCGCTGGAACGCTCCGAATGCAGTCCGCGATCGACTATCAGCTGGCCGAGCGTGTCTCACGTCCTTTGGCGCGGCTCGACGCCGCGGTCCTTCGGGTCCTTCGGATAGGCGCCTTTCAACTGATCTACCTCGATCGCATTCCCGCAGCCGCCGCGATCGACGATGCCGTGGAGCTCACCAGGCGCTCGAGAGCGTCGAGCGCCGCCGGCCTGGTCAACGCGGTCCTGCGCGCGCTGCATCGAGATCGGGATCGCCTCACGTGGCCCGAACGGCCGGTCGGCGGCGATTCCGAAACGTATCGAGCGGCGCTCGTTCGCCATTTGGCGATTGTTCACTCGCATCCCGGGTGGCTTGTCGATCGGTGGATGACTCGCCACGGTATCGAGGAAACCGAGCGTTGGTTGGCCTTCAATAATCGCGCGCCAGCGCTGTGCCTGACGCCGAACCGCGCCGCCGTGTCGCGCGAGACCCTGGCGAAGGAGCTGGCAGACGCCGGCGTCCAGACGAACCCGACGCGGGTCGCGCCCGAAGGCCTCGTCGTTTCGAGCGGCCATGCGCTCTCGACTCGAGCCTTCGTCGAAGGCCGATGCCTGGTTCAAGACGAGGCGTCACAACTGATCGCCGAGCTCGTTCACGCGGCCCCAGGCTCGCGCGTTTTGGATGTCTGCGCGTCGCCCGGAGGCAAGACAGTACGCTTCGCGGCCGGGGTTGGAGAGCGAGGCATGGTCGTGGCATGCGACGTCCGGCCGCATCGCCTGGATCTGTTGCGAAAGACGCTCAGCCGATGCCACGCGAAGGGCGTTCGTGTTGTGCGCATTCCATCAGCGTCGGCAATGCCCTTCCGTGAGGGAGCCTTCGACGAAGTGTTCATTGACGCGCCGTGTTCCGGTCTCGGCACAATCAGACGTGATCCGGACATCCGCTGGAAGCGCGCACCGACCGACCTCGCCCGGTTCGCGGCGACGCAGCGAGGATTGCTCGCGCGAGCCGCCGATCTGGTCCGTGGCGGGGGTCGTGTGATCTACAGCACGTGCTCGAGCGAGCCCGAGGAGAATGAGGAGGTCGTTGAACAGTTCCTGTTCGATCGACCAGACTTCACGCTCGCCGATGTCCATCACACCTGGCCATTCCGCGACGAACTCGAAGCGTTCTACGGCGCAGTCCTCCTTCGTGCAGAACCTTCGTCGCGAACCTTCGTCGCGAACCTTCGTCGCGAACCTTCGTGAGAACCTTCGTCGTGAACCTTTGCGCCGAACCCCCGTGTAGTACCATGTTTGGTTGTTGATGCCCTTCAAAACCAGAGTGTGGAGCGTCGGCAAGATCGTTCTGCTGGCCGGCGCTCTGGCGGGTACGTTTCTCCTCTTCGCCGGCATCGGCATGGGCGTGGCCGTCAGGGCTCGGCAGGTGACCGTCCCGAATCTTTTTGGAAAACCGATTGAAGAGGCCTCTCGTGAGGCGGCGAGCCTCGATCTACAAGTACGCGTGGAGGAAGGCCGTCGGCCGGATCTCAAGGTGCCCGCCGGTCACGTCGTTGGCCAAGACCCTGCACCCGGTTCGCCGGTTCGTCGCCAGAGAAGCCTGCGTCTCTGGCTCAGTACAGGCCCACACATCGCCCTTGCTCCGTCGCTGGTCGGTGAGCAGCAACGCTCGGCCGAGATTCGCCTGTCGCAGGACGGTCTGACGGTCGGGCGGATCGCGGAGATTCGATCGTCGAACTACGGGGCCGATGTGGTCGTCGCCCAGGATCCTCCACCAGCCACCCAGGCAGCAGAGGTGCGGCTCCTGGTCAACCGCGGTGAGGATCGTGCGACGTACGTCATGCCCGACCTTATCGGTCTCAACGGCGAGCGCGCGGCAGATGTCCTGCGCGCGCGCGGCTTCCGGGTGTCGATCACGGCGCAGTCCTCGGGTTCGGCAGTGCCGCCGGGTGTGGTCGTCCGCCAGATTCCATCGGGCGGCTATCAAGTACACCCCGGCGATCCGATCGCACTCGAGGTTAGCCAATGACCATTCGATTGGCGCCGTCGATTCTGGCGGCTGACTTCGCCACGCTCGGAAGCGAGATTGAAGCCGCCGTGCGAGGCGGCGCCGACATCATCCACATCGACGTGATGGATGGTCACTTCGTCCCCAATATCACGATTGGCCCGCCGGTCGTCCGCTCGCTTCGGAAGACCACCACCCTGCCCCTCGATGTCCATCTGATGATCAGCGAGCCGGACCGCTATGTTGAGGCCTTCGTGGAGGCTGGCGCCAACATGGTCTCGGTGCACGTCGAAGTTCTTCCTCATTTGCATCGCACCATCGGTTTCATCAAAGGACTCGGCGCCAAAGCCGGCGTCGTCCTGAATCCCTCGACTCCCGTGGTGTCGATTCAAGATGTGGCAGCGGATGTGGACTACGTGCTGGTGATGTCGGTCAATCCGGGATTTGGCGGTCAAGTGTTCATTCCGCACAGCCTGGCGAAGATCCAAGCCGTGCGCAGGCTGCTCGATGCCTCCGGCAATCGCGCCCCGGTCGAGGTGGATGGGGGCATCGACGAAACCACGATCGCGAGCGTCGTCGAGGTTGGCGCCGAGATTCTCGTGGCAGGACAGGCGGTCTTCGGCGGCGGACGGGCCGAAGCAGCCGCGCGCGAGCTGAAATCGCTGGCCCTCTCGGCGGCGAGAGGCGTCGCCCGATGAATCCGGCGACGACCGACCGCATCACCACCTCCCTCGTCAGAGTCCGATATGCGGAAACCGATCAGATGGGCATCGTCTACTACGCGAACTACCTCGTCTGGTTTGAAATCGGCCGCACCGACTGGCTGCGCGAAACCGGCTGGTCGTATCGCGAGATCGAGCGCGACGGACTAATGCTGCCGGTGATCGAGGCACACTGCGAGTACCGGCAGGGCGCCCGCTATGACGACGAGTTGGCGATCACGACGCGGGCGCGGCTCAAATCGCCGGTGCGGATTCAATTCGACTACCAGATTGTTCGACGATCCGACGAGGCGGCCATTGCCGAGGGGTTCACCGTGCACGCCGCCCTCGATCGACAGGGACGTCCGGTCCGGCTCCCCGCTCGCGTAAAGGATCTCCTCGCATGAAAGCGCTCGTCACTGGAGGTGCGGGCTTCATCGGATCGCACCTCTCCGAGCGGCTGGTCGCCAATGGAGCGACGGTCACGGCCCTCGATGCGTTTACCGACTTCTATTCCCGTGAGACGAAAGAAGCCAATATCGCCGGTCTCATTGGGCAACCAGGCTATCGACTGATCGAAGGCGACATCCGCCACGTCGATCTCTCGAAGCTCCTGGACGGGATCACGCACGTCTTCCATCTGGCTGCGCAAGCCGGCGTCCGTCGCAGTTGGGGTACAGAGTTTCAGGTCTACACCGAGCTCAACGTCGCCTCTACGCAGCGACTGCTCGAGGCCTGCGCGGGTCGTCCGATCGAACGAGTGGTGTACGCGTCGAGCTCGTCGGTCTACGGTGACGACGCGCCGCTACCGATGCACGAGCAGGTGCTCCCCCAGCCCGTCTCGCCGTACGGCGTGACCAAGCTCGCCGCCGAACAGTTGTGTCATCTCTACTTCGTCAATCACCAGGTTCCGACCGTGTCCCTTCGGTATTTCACGGTCTACGGTCCGCGACAGCGTCCCGACATGGGCTTTCACAGGTTCTTCTCCGCCGTGCTTGCCGACCGGCCGCTGGTGCAGTTTGGCGATGGACTGCAGACCCGCGATTTCACGTTCGTCGCCGACGCGGTGACGGCTACCGCCACGGCGGCCGTCCAGGGAGTGCCCGGGCGCGTCTACAATATTGGTGGAGGCTCCCGCGTTTCGTTGCGCGAGGTCTTCGAGTTGATCGCCCGGGTCTCGAATCGACCAATACGAATCGATCGTCAGGGACCGCAAAAGGGCGACATGCGCGACACGTACGCCGACACTTCGCGCGCTCGAACCGATTTGGGCTTTGCCCCGTCGGTCACGCTCGAAGAGGGGTTGCGCGCGATGTGGCGTTGGATGGAATCGACACGACGATGAGCACACGAGGTTGGGCGCTGTCGCTCTGGCTCACGCTTGCCGCGGCCCTGGTCGCCGGATGCGGCGCGAAGAAGCCCGTCATCCCCGCCGGTTCTGCCGACGCGGACAAGTTCCTGTTCGATCGTGGTACCGAGGCCGCGCAGGACCGCAAATGGCTGAATGCCCGCGAGTACTTCCGTAACCTCGTGGACAATTATCCACAGAGCCCCTATCGGCCAGACGCGAAGCTCGCGCTGGGTGACACCTTCATCTCGGAGAAGTCGACGGAGTCGCTCCTGCTGGGCGCCCAGGAGTTTCGTGAGTTCCTGACGTTCTATCCGACACATCCGCGGGCCGACTACGCGCAACTGCAGCTTGCGCAATCCTTCGCCAAGCAAATGCTGGCGCCCGAGCGTGATCAATCCGCGACCCGCGATGCGATCAAAGAGATCGAAGTCTTCCTGCAGCGCTATCCGAACAGCAAGCTCATGCCCGAAGCCCGCAAGCTGGAGCGCGAGGCGCGGGATCGGCTGAGCGAGGCCAACTACCGGGTGGGGTTCTATTACTTCCGTGTGAAATGGTACGTCGGCGCGATCGATCGATTCCGGGACGTCCTTGCAAGCGACCCCGGGTTCACCTTGCGCGACGCGGTCTACTACCACCTAGCGGAATCGCTCTATCGATCCGATAAGAAACCCGAGGCGCTTCCCTACTATGAACGGCTTATCCGCGAGTTCGAACGCAGCGAGTTTCTCGCATTGGCGCAAAAGCGCATCGCGGAGCTGAAAGGCGGCACGACCGCCGGGGGGTAGGACCTCATGCGCACTTCGGTTGCGCTGATTCTCAGCGTGTTCTTGTTCCCGTCCTGGACGGGCGCCCAAACTGCTTCATCTACTCTCGGACGTCGAACACTCCTGCCTGCTCACGTGCTCTGCACGGATCTGCCCGTCACGGCGGTCCCGTCCCAGAAAGTCCTGGTTCGCAGCGGGCATAACTCGGATGGGCGCCTGAGTCTGTCGCCCGGCGACGTGGCCGTCCTCAGCGGCGGCGCGCCCCAAGGATTGAGCACGGGCCAGCGGTTCCTGGTTCGGCGGCTCAACGCGATGAATCGCGACGGAGATGGGTATGGCGCGGTGCGGACGGCCGGCTGGCTCACCGTCACCGCGGTCGATCAGCAGACGGCCCTCGCCAGGATCGACTTCGCGTGCGACTCCATCGAGCCTGGCGATTTTCTCGAGACGTTTGCCGAGCCTGCGCTTCCGGAAAAGAGCGCGGACATGTCGGAGCCACGGTTCAGCGACCGTGCGCGGGTGCTCTTCGGCGCCGACCGGCGCATCAATCTCGCCGACGGCGACATTTTCTCGGTTGACCGCGGCCGCGAACAGGGTGTCTCGCCAGGCGACCGGCTGGCGATCTATCGCGACCCGCAGAACGGTTCGCCTCTGGTGCACGTGGCCGACGCCGTGGTTCTGGAGTTGTCGGAGAAGACGTCGAAGGCCGTGCTCGTGATGGTGAGAGACGCGGTGCATTCGGGCGATCTGGCGTTCCCTCGCGGCTCGCGCTAGCTGTAACTCGCGCTACCTGTAGAGGCGACCCTTTAGGGTCGCCTAGTGTCCCGAGTAAGGTTGAGGCAGCCCTCAGGGTCGCCTAGCCGATCTTCTGGCGATCCGGCCGCGCCTCGCGCACGGCGCTGATGTCGGCCACCTTCGACGCGCCGCTCATGGCGCGATGGAAGCGCCGATAGTAGTCCACGCCCGACACAATCGCGGTGACCAAGACCACCCATAGCGCGACCTGACCCAGCATCACCAGCAGCGGCGCGCGCTCCCATCCAAGGATCAACAGCAGGATGGCCACGACCTGCGCGACCATCTTCAGCTTGCCCAGGCCTGAGGCCGGCATCGCGAGGCCGCGTGAATACGCCAGGCTGCGGAGGCCCGTGATCGTCAGCTCGCGTCCAATGATCACGCCGACCATCCACGCCGGCGCGAGATCGAGCTGCACGAGCGAGACCAGCGTGAGCGAGATCAGCAGTTTGTCTGCAATCGGGTCCAGAATCTGCCCGAGCCAGGTGACTTGCTGACGACGGCGCGCCAGATACCCGTCGAGCCAATCGGTGAGCGACGCGATGCCAAAAATGGCGGCCGCCACGAGTTCAACCGGCATACCGAGGACGAGCCGGCCTTCGAATGTCGTCAGGAGAATCGAGACCAGCAGCGGCACCAGGAAAATGCGTGCGACTGTGAGGCTGTTCGGCAGGTTCATGTGCGAACAGCGGTCATTTTACACCGCTCTCCTCCGGCTTTCAGCCCCCCGGCTAGCCGCTCGTTCCCTTGCCGAGGGCCGACAGCTGATAGCCAATAGCCGATTGCGCCCCTCGCTCGTGTAAGATCGAAGTTTGTCATGAAGGCCGTTCTGCTCGCAGGTGGCAAGGGCACCAGACTCAGGCCGCTCACCATCCATACCCCAAAGCCGATCGTCCCGATTTTCGATCGACCGTTCCTGCACTATCAGATTGATCTGCTAAAGCAGGTTCCTGAGATCGACGAGGTGATCCTCAGCCTCAACTATCAGCCGCGCCGCATCGAGGAAATCTTTGGCGATGGCGCGGGCACGGGCGTCCGCCTTCGCTACGTCGTCGAGCCGGCGCCGCTCGGCACGGGTGGCGCGATTCGCTACGCGGCCGATGGGATCAGCGACACGCTCGTCGTCTTCAACGGTGACGTGATGACCGGCGTGGACGTGAAGGCCGTGGTCGAGCGCCATCGGGCACAGAAGGCCAAGGCCACGATCGTCCTGACGCCGGTCGAGAATCCATCAGCTTACGGCCTGGTCGAAACCGAGCCGGACGGCCGCGTCCGGCGGTTCCTCGAAAAACCCAATCCCGACGAGATCACCTGCGACACCATCAATGCCGGGATCTACGTGCTCGAACCGTCAACCTTCGATCGGATTCCCAAGGACGTCTCGTACTCGATTGAGCGCGTGTACTTCCCGTCATTGATCGAACGTGGCGAGTCGTTTCACGCGTACATCGATCGCGGATACTGGATCGACATCGGCACACCGGAAAAATACGTGCAGGTCCATCGCGACATGTTCGACGGCCGCTTCTCGGGTGGTCTGTTCGCCGTAAACGGACGGGCCAAGCCGATGGTGTCGCCTGACGCACGGGTCGAGGACGGCGTGCTCTTCGACGGGCCCAGCTTTGTCGATTCGGGCGCCCATCTGAAGGCCGGGGCCCAGGTCGGCCCCTATGCGGTGATCGGTCGCGGGGTCGTGATCGAAGAACGGGCGCACGTGCGGAACACGATCATCTGGCCGAATTCGCGAATCAGCCAGGAGGCGATCCTCGACGGCCCGATCGTCGGTCGCAATTGCCACGTGGGACGCAACGCACGCATCTCGGGAACCGCGGTGCTGGGCGACAAGACAATGCTCACCGACTACACGAGCATGTAGCCATTCGCGGTTCGCTGTTCGCGGTTCGCGAATAGCCTGCGCGAGAAGCCAATAGCGAACAGCGCAAAGCCATGGGCATCAATCCAGCAGTCTTCAAGGCCTACGACGTCCGTGGGCTCTATCCGTCGGAAATCACCGAAGACCTGTTCCATCAGATCGGCCGCGCGTTTGTGGCGTACCTCGGGCCTGGACGCTACGCGATTTCGCGTGACATGAGGCTGTCTTCCCCGTCGCTCACCTCGGCGTTCATCGACGGTGCGACGAAGCAGGGCGGGACGCTGTACGACTACGGGCTCATGGGCACCGACCAGATGTACTACGCGGTGGCTGCCGACGATCTCGATGGCGGGGCGCAGGTGACCGCGTCCCATAATCCGGGCGACTACAACGGCTGCAAGCTCGTCCGGCGCGACGCCTTTCCGTTGAGCGGCGAAGCCGGCATCAAGGAAATGAAGGAGATGATTCTGGCAGGAGGCCTCCCGCCTCCGGCGGACAGTCCCGGCCGGGTCGAGCACCGCGACATCATGGATCGATACGTCGATCACGTGATGTCGTTCATCGACCGCGCGGGCGTCAAACCGTTCAACGTGATCCTGGATGCGGGCAGCGGCGTCGCCGGCTTTGTTGCGCCGCGGCTGTTCGACCAACTGCCCTGCCACACGACCCGACTCTGCTTCGATGTGGATGGCACGTTCCCGAACCACGAAGCCAATCCGCTCATCGAAGAGAACCGGCGCGACATCGTCGAGCGCGTGATCGCGGAAGGGGCCGACATCGGCATCGCCTGGGATGGTGATGCCGATCGGTGCTTCTTCATCGACGGCAGCGGCGAGTTCATCGCGGGTGACTTCATAACGGCGTTGCTCGCTGAAGCCTTCCTGATGCGGCATCCGGGGTCCACGATCATCTACGACGTGCGGGCAAGTTACGCGGTGAAGGACGTCGTCGCTCGCTATGGAGGAAAGGCGCTGATGAACCGGGTGGGCCACGCGTTCATCAAGCGGCGTATGCGAGAAGAGGACGCGATTTTCGGCGGCGAGGTCACGGGGCATTACTACTTTCGCGACAACTTCTACGCCGACAATGGGTTCATCCCTGCCCTGCTCATCCTCGATCTGATGTCGAAAAAGGCGCTGTCACTTCGCGACTTGCTGCAGCCGCTTCGCGAGCGGTACTTCATTTCGGGCGAGATCAACACCAAGGCGCCGAACATGACCGTGGTGGACGAGAAGATCGAGCAGCTCGCCAAGCAGTACGCGAACGGTCACGTCTATCGTCTCGACGGGATTTCGGCCGAGTTCGACGATTGGCATTTCAACGTGCGGCCGTCGAATACAGAGCCGCTGCTTCGCCTGAATCTCGAGGGCAAGACGCCGGAAATCATGGAACGGCGGCGAGATGAGGTGCTAGAGCTCATTCGTTCGTAGGCGGGTCTAAAGACCCGCCTCTACGCATCGCGGGCCGAGACTACGCATCGCGGGGCGATTTTCTGAAATTGTAGAGGCGGGTCTTTAGACCCGCCTTGAGACGTCTGCTAGAATCGCGTCAGCGAGCGGGAGTAACTCAGTGGTAGAGTCACAGCTTCCCAAGCTGTTGGTCGCGGGTTCGATCCCCGTCTCCCGCTCCAACCTCCGCTCTGGTTCAGGCGGAGGTTACCCACCGAAGCTCGTGGAAAGCGAGCGAGCGAAGGTGGGCTGTTGCCTGTGAGCTACGGTTGGCAAGCCAGTCGCCTTCGCGCGCGGGACTTGTGTAAGGCGCGCTTCGGCGAATGCCCGCGGTAGCCTTGGCGAAGGCGGGCAGCACGAGGCTTCCTGCGAAGGCTGTCCCGCCGTAGCTGCGAGGCAGCGTAGGCGGACCGCCTGGAACTCCCGAGGAACAGCAGAGACGGAAGGCAGAGCAGAACGCGGCGATGACGCCGCAGCGGGCAGGCAGGATTCTCATACGACCGCCTTTCGAGGGCGACATCTTTTGCCAGATGCAATAGGGCAGTCCCATCGATGGGGCCGGCCTCCCCTCGCGGAAGCGCGATTCACCTCCAGGTTTCATCCGAGTGGGCAGGCGCTGCCACCTCAGCGAGCACAAAAGAGCACCGAAGTGGTAAAAACGACAACCTCCTAGCGGGGGGCATCGTCCAAGCCGGCATGGACAATCTGCTGCAGGACGTGCGCTACGGGATTCGCACGCTCGCTCGTCAACCTGGGTTTGCGCTGACGGCGATCCTCACGCTCGCGCTCGGCATCGGCGCGACAACCGCGATCTTCAGCGTCGTCAACGCTGTCGTGCTGAGACCCCTGCCCTTCGCCGACGCCGATCGCGTGGTGGCGGTGATGAACCTCTACACCAACACTGGGACCCGCGGGACCGTCTCCAGTCCGGACTTTGCCGATTGGCACGAGCAAAATCGCAGTTTCGACGCCTTGGCGTATTTCGGCAGTCAAGAGACCAGCGTGACGATCACCGGTGCGACCGATTACGCCACGGTGACGTGGGTCACTCCGGACTTCTTCCGTGTATTCGGAACGACTGCTATCGCCGGACGAATGTGGGCGACAGATGAGGAGCGACCAGGAGGCCCGCAATCGGTGTTGATTACCGACGCTTACTGGCGTCGCCAATTTGGTGCCGACCCCAGAGTCATCGGTTCGACGCTCAGTTTCCAGCAGCGCGTTTACACGATCGTGGGCATAACCGCCCCGCCCTTCAGATATCCGGCCCGCGCGGACATCTACTTCGTCGAGCAGAAGCCGTTCAGCACATCTCGATCGGCCCACAACAATCGCGTGGTCGCCCATCTCGCCGCCGGCGTGTCGCTCGCACAGGCTCAGGCCGACATGCGTGGCATCGCCGCGCGATTGTCCGAGCAGTATCCGCGGAGCAACGGCAATAAGAGCGCCGCTGTGGTGCCTCTGCACGAAGTGGTCGTCGGTGATCTGCGTCAGACGCTGTTCGTGCTGCTCGCGGCCGTTGCATTCGTGCTGCTCATTGCGTGCGCCAACGTCGCCAACTTGCTCTTGTTCCGTGCTTCTGTCCGCGGACGCGAGCTCGTCGTTCGCGCCGCCGTCGGCGCCGCCCGCGCACGACTTGTGCGCCAACTGCTGACCGAGAGCGTCTCACTTGCTCTGGTCGCCGGTTTTGGCGGCGTGCTTCTCGCTCGCTGGGGCGTCAGCGCGCTCCTCGCACTCGCTCCCCCGGATCTACCCCGCCTCGATGAAGTGACGGTCGATCTTTCAGTCCTCGGCTTCGCGTTCAGCGCCTCACTGTTGGCGAGCGTGATCTTCGGGCTGGCTCCGGCCTGGCATGCATCGCGCGTCGATCTGGCGGACGGACTGCGCCAAGGCGGCAAGGGAGCCGCTCTCGGCGTCCGCGGGGGATTTGCCCGAAAGGGGTTTGTCATCACCGAGATTGCGCTGGCGGTTGCGCTCGTGATGGGCGCGGGGCTGCTGGCTCGGAGCCTCGTGGCGCTCGCCAATGTGGACATGGGCTTCCGGCAGGATCGCCTCGTTGTGCTGAAAACCGTTGTCCCTGTCTCAGGACGCGACGAATATCCACGCGCGATCGCCGTCTATCGCACGCTGCTGGCCCAGCTGCGCGGCCTTCCTGGCGTCGCGTCCGCTGGCGCTGTGACGTCGCTGCCCACGTTGATTCGCTCGAACGGCGGATATTGGATCGAAGGCGGTCCTGGCCCCGAGGTCCTCGGCATGAAGTCGCCCCAGGCCCTCTTCACCGTGGTCACGCCCGACTACTTCCGAACCCTCCAGGTCCCGATCGTGCGTGGCCGCGATTTCAACGAGGGCGATGTCGCCGACGCACCTCGCGTCGCGGTGATCAACGAACAGCTCGCGAAGGACGCCTTCACGGGCGTGGACCCGATCGGCCGGACCATCCGTTCGGGCCTCGATTCCTTGGAGCCGATGACGATCGTCGGCATCGTGAAGGACATTCGAACCCGCGGCCCGGGACGCCCGGTTCAGGCCGAGCTCTACATGCCGTATGAACAGCATCAAGGACCCGCGACTGCGCTCAACATCGTGATGCGGACCGATACGATCGATCCTTTGACACTCGGCGCGACGGCAGCGCGCTTGATTCGAACGCGCTATCCCCAAGTCCCGGTCCGAGTCGAGACCATGGAGATGACGATGTCGGGTGCGACGGCGACGCCGAGATTCCGAACGGTCCTGCTGGTCACGTTCGCAGTGGTCGCACTGGTGCTGGCTCTCGCCGGCGTCTACGGCGTGATGGCGTACACGGTGAATCAACGCGTTCCGGAGATCGGTTTGCGCGTGGCCCTCGGCGCCTCACCGAGCAACGTCCTGCAGCTCGTCCTTAGAGATGGCGCCTTGCTGGTTGGGCTCGGACTGCTGATCGGCGCGAGCTTGTCTTTTGCGGCTTCACGATTCGTCAACGGATTGCTCTTCGGTGTGTCGGCGACAGATCCGCTCGTTTTTGGAGCGGTCGCCCTCCTCGTAGGGCTCGCCGCACTCGGGGCCTGCCTGGTGCCATCACGCCGCGCACTGGGAGTGGATCCGCTGCTTGCCCTGCGCGCCGAGTGAGGAAAGACCCGTTTATCTGGGCGTCTCGCGGGTGTAGACTCTGGGCGTCTGTTCCAGAGCGCTCGGGCCGCGCCGAGTGTTCGTTGCCGTTCGGAATGGGCGCTTGAACCCTGGAGGCCACCGCATGTCACAGACTGATGGGCTGAACCGCAGAGCGTTCCTGAGAAATGCCGGGATGACCGCTCTTGCGGGCGCAGTAGGATCGAGCTCCTCGTTGGTGCCCTCGGCCGCGGGGGCCACGTTCGAATCCGTTCAGAACGGGAAATTCGACTTCGATACCATCTACAACCGCATCGGCACCGATAGCGTCAAGTTCGATCAGCAGATCCGGACCTACGGCGCCGGCAGCGTGCAGGTCGGCATGGGCATCGCCGACATGGATTTCCGTGCCGCCCCCTCCATCACGAAGGCCCTTCAGGACCGGCTCCAGCACGAAAACTGGGGCTATCTCGACATGGGCGCTACGAACAAGAAGATGACCGAGCTGGTCGTCGCGTGGAACAAGAAGCGCTACAACCTCGACATCAACCCCGACACGGTCGCGTTTTCGACCGGCGTCCATCCGGCCATCATCGCCACGCTCGAGGCGTTTTGCCCGCGTGGAAGCAAGGTGCTGCTCAACACACCGACCTATAACGGCTTCTACGGCGATCTTCGCAACAGCGGCACGATCGCGGAAGAGAACCCGATGAAGGTCGTCAACAGCCGATACTCGCTGGACTTCGAGGACTTCGAGCGGCGCATCGGCCCCGATACCAACGCGTTCATACTTTGCAATCCGCAAAACCCGACGGGCAACTGCTGGAGCGCCGCGGACCTCATGCGCATCGGTGAGATCTGCCTCAAACGCCGCGTGGTTGTGCTGGCCGATGAGATCCACTGCGACTTCGTCACCAAGGGCCAGAAGTACACACCCTTCGCGTCACTCCCCGACAAAGCCATCGTCAACAACAGCATCACCTTCAAGGCGGCCAGCAAGTCATTCGGCCTGGCGGCGCACAAGTACGCCTGGTACTTCTCCACCAACCAGGACTACTTGAGACGCATTGCCGCCCAGATCAGGTCGGATATCACGACGCTCGGGGTGGCGGCCAACCGCGGCGCCCTCGAGGGCGGCGAGGAGTGGCTGAACCAGTGCGTGGAGTACATCGACGGCACGCACGACTACGTCACGCAGTACGTGGCGGCCAACATGCCGATGATCAAGTGCGTGAAGCCGCAGGGCACCTATCTGATGTGGCTCGACGTCACGGCGGTAGCCGAGAAGATCGGCGCCAAGGCTCAAGCGGAAGCCGCGAACAAGGCCAAGGCGCCAAACGCGCCGACCATCACGCCAGAGCAGATCGTCGAGCGCTTCTTTGTCAAGAACGCCAAGGTGCATCTGAACCAGGGCGCGTCGTACGGTCTGGGTGGCGCCAACCACATGCGGATGAACCTCGGAACCTCGCGTAAGCTCGTCGAGATCGCGCTCACCAACATGTCCAGCGCGCTGAAGAGCCCAACGACGTCGATGGTCTAACCGCTGTGTGCGTGATGTGTCTGAAAGGGCCCCGCTTCGCGGGGCCTTTTCTTTTCTCCCGGCAACGATCGCCGTAAGCGTTTACGGTCTGAGTAAGCCCTTTCAGAGGTCTGGCTCGACAAATCGGCGTTTTTGGTGTGTTCTGTGTGGCACACGCCTTGCCGTACGTACTGGCTTGGAGGAACTGTAATGCGACACATGCCCTACGGCGCGACCCTCGCGATCGTCGGCGCTCTGGCTCTATGGAGTTGCGGCGGCGGCGGTGGCGGAGCCAGCACGCCCACTTCACCGACGACGAGCACACCCACCCCGACGCCAGCTCCCAGTTCTGGCACCGTCAGCGTCACGATCGTGTCATCGAGCGGCAATACGGCCTTCTCGCCCAATCCGATCAGGGCCAATGCCGGACAGACCGTGATGTTTCTGAACCGCGACACGCAACTCCATCGCATCGTGATTGACGGTGGTCCCGATCTACAGGACATCCCACCCGGAGCCACCAGTCGTGGCTTTACCGTCGCCAACGCAACCCCCGTAACCTTCAAATGCATGCTGCACTCGTCGATGGTGGGTAGCATCAACGGCGCGACCGCACCTGAACCGCCGCCATGCACCGATCCGTACGGGTACGGATGCTAGAGCGTGGTTGAAGAAAGAAGATAGAAGAAAGAAACAAGAAAGCGAACAGGCATTCAGGGCGCGCCCCCCTGAAGTTGCCTCACTGCAGCGAGACTCCGACCAACAGGTTGATGATCTGCGTCCGCTTGGCTCCAGCAGCGGTGGCCGTGGTTGCTCGTGAACTGAGCTTGATGAACCGTACGTCGAAACTGGCGCCCAGATGGCGCTTCATGAACCATCTTGCGCCGCCCCCAAAGTTGAGCGCGGGGTTCCAGATATCGGGTGCGCTGACTACGGGAGAAGTCCCGACGGCAGCCGCCGTGCTGTTGATTCGAGTCGGCCCATAGCCGGCGCTCAGGTAGCTCCAACCGAAACGGTGACCAAAGTTGATCGAGAGCTGCGGCACGAGGCTGGCGGTTTTCGTCGTCACCACCGGAAGCGCGATTGGGCCCACCGCTGATGAACTCCCTGCGCTGATCACCTCCGATGGGTTGCCTTTGCCTTGCCCAAGGATGGCCGAAGCGCCGACGCCAAACGTGAGGATTCCGAAGCGCAGGGGGTAAAGGTGTGCCCCAACAGAAACGCCAAACCCGCGGTTCGGGATCGGGGTATTCGCGGGGACGTCTGGTACCCAGCCGACAGACGACGGCAGCCCGCCCCACATGCCGTGCACGTCAGCAACGATTCGCGGAAGCGGCTCGTCTATGGGTTGGGCGGCCGACGGGACGGCGTGGAGGACGACGGCCACTAGGGCGCTGAGAGCCCGCATCAGTAGCCAGCCGGCTTTCCGCTCGCAGTGCCCGCGGCGGCGGCCGTTGTTGCCTCGCCGCGCGACTCTCTGACGATGCGGA
>JBOGIV010000129.1:0-7982 GCA_050747925.1 Vicinamibacterales bacterium | reverse complement strand
CGCAATCTCTCACGAAAAAGGACAACCCGCCTTCAGGATCTGGAGGTCGAACTTCCTTTGGCTCTCAGTGAACTACTTCGGCGGTGCGTCGGTAGCCGCTTTGCTGGTCTCCTACACACGCACGATCGACGTAGCTGCGCTGAGTATTATTGTTCCCTTACTAGTCATTTCGTATCTAACATTCAAGACATCGCTCGGACGAGTCGAGGATGCTGTCCAACACGTAGAGGAAGTCGACCGGCTCTATCTTTCGACAATAGAAACTCTTGCCACCGCAATCGATGCCAAAGATCAAGTCACGCACGGCCATATTCGGCGCGTACAACTTCTCGCCGTGGGTCTGGCGAAACATTTAGGCGTTACTGACCCCATGCAGATTAAAGCGCTTGAAGCATCGGCGCTCTTGCACGACATGGGGAAGATCGCAGTTCCAGAGCACATCCTTAACAAACCGAGCCGATTGAGTGCGGGCGAGTTCGAGAAGATGAAACTGCACGCGACGGTGGGAGCGGCGATCCTTTCTTCAATTAGGTTCCCATACCCAATCGTGCCAATCGTTCGACATCATCACGAGAACTGGAACGGCTCTGGATACCCTGATGGGTTAAAAGGAACCGACATTCCCCTTGGGGCTCGAATTCTTTCGGTGGTGGATTGCTTCGATGCGCTGACTTCGGACAGACCGTATCGACCTCAATTGTCAGAAGAGCAGGCGATTGAGATCCTCATGGAACGCCGCGGGACGATGTACGATCCGTTGGTCGTCGACACCTTCGTGGCGGCTAAGGAAGAACTCTTCGCTTCAATCGCCGACACGCTTGGAACCCCAACTGGTGTTGAGACCTTGGTCAAGCCATCACTGCCGAGCTCCCAAGCCGCTCTCAAATCATCTGCGCTTGCCGGCGTCACCGCCCATCTCGAGGTCAGCGCGTTTCGAGCAGTCCTCGAGACCGTTGAACAAGAGCTTTCAACGAGCGCGTGCATCGTCTACATAAGGGATCGATCTCGCGATGAGCTCTTCGCTGTTGAAGCAGTTGGCTATGGTCGCGAATCCATCGTTGGGACGTCGTTGGCGCTTGGAACTCGAATCTCGGGGTGGGTTGCTGCGAACGGCACTCCTATCATCAACTCTGATGCGCGACTTGAGCTTCCCGATTCGGCGACTGGAACCAAGAGGGAGATTTGCATCGCGCTTCCGATAAGGTCAAAAAGTGAGATCAGTGGTGTGTTCGTCGCGACTCGTACGGAGAACAAGCCTTTCGAGCGGAAGGACGTATCTTTCGTCGAACGCGTCTGTGCGAATTTTGACTCTCCGCCACTCAGTGACATTCTCGAATCCGTGGGAGCGCTAATCAGCAAGGATCGCGTGTCGGAGCGCCCACGAGTTCACTGAGTTCATGCCAATTTCGCAGCTGGCGTCGCTCGTCGAAGCCGGGTTCTTGGGGCGCGCACTGGGACTGCTGACAGACGCCTCTCAGTATCGAACGCTCACAGTCAGCGAACAGGTACTCCAGCTCGAGCTCATCGATGCCACATCGTCGTCGGACTCTGTTCACGAACGAGCAACGAGATTAGTAGCGGAGCGCGAAGTCCCGGCGGACGAACGTGTCAGATGCTTGATAGTCGCAGGAACCTCGTTGATGAGGCACGGTCAGGAGGAACTGGGCAACTCTCAATTCCGACGTGCACTTTCCCTTGCGGCTAAAGGCAGTAGCCGAATCGCCGCGCACGCACATATCGGCTATCTGACGGCGCTGGCCTCTTGGGTCGGACCAGATGCGGCCTCACTTGAAGTCAGCAGGAGCAAGAAGCTAGTCATCTCTGCTGGACAGCCCGCACTGACGATTCGCTTCCATTTGGCTGTCGCTGAAGTGGCGGCGAAGCGCGGTTACCTACAACGAGCGCAACATCATTTGGACGTCGCACGTAGCCTTCTTGCGACATTTCCGAATGAATACTTGAAGGCCGAACTGGCTCTGATAGCGAGCGGAGTCTCAACCCTTGCCTCGGATATCAACGGCGCGATTGCATCTGCGAACGAGGCGATTGACCTCGCAAAGAGTAGCGGCGCGCCCACTCTAGAAGTGGTAGCTCGAACGAATCTGGGGCACGCTCAGCTGGCTCATGGAGACCTCAACGCTGCACTATCTCAACTTCAGATGACTCTCAGCCTTTGCCGAGTTGGAGGCGGCGCCGAGTTAGGGATCCGTGACGGCCTTTTGCAACACGCACTGGCTGCAGGACTAATGAAGGCAGCAGCTGAACTGGCTGATGCCACTCTCGGTCTTTCGATGAGCCTTCACAACGGACACTCCTACTACGGCCTCTGGCACCTCCTGACTCGCGTCAAGTGGCTGTACCGCACCGGGGAGGCCGCGGCGGGCCTCGCCCTCGCCCAGGAGTCCCTCCCCACCATCGAGCGGATGGCCGACCGCAATCTCCTCGAACGGATGAAGCTGCTGGCTGCCGAGGGACTGGGTCGCGTCGGTCGAGCCGAGGAAGGCGCCGCCGTCATGGCCGAGGCGTTCGCCGCCAACCCCAATCCCCCGCTCGAAATGATCGCGGAAGTCTCGCGCGTGGCCGGCCGGTTGGCCGCCGCCGACAACCCCGCCGTCGCCGCCACACACTTCGACCGCGCCGCGCGAATCTTTCAGAGCGTCGGGAATCTCACCGCCACGGCCGAGGTCGAACGCGACGCGCAGCAAGCCGCGGCCCTCGCGCCGAGCGACGCGCGCCGCTCGGGTGGCGCAGCCGACCGGCCACCGGCGGCTCTGCTCACTGAGCGCATCGCCGCACTCATCGACCTTGCCGCCCATCCCCCACTGCTGGCCGCCGAAACCCTCTCTTTGCTCGCCGATATCCACGCCGCCTGCCACGGAACAGCGGTGGCGACGTCCGCCGACGGTGAGATCGAGACGATCGACAGCTTCGGATCCCCCGACTCTGGCCTGCCGACGCCCACGCACCAGGCCGCCACCGTCCGAATTCGAATCGGCGTTCATCGCGACCGCACCTACGACATCGTCATCACGCCCCGGCCTTCCGCCACCGCCCGAGCATCGGTCCTTGCTGTCGAACGACTGGTTCAGGCGTCGCTCGTGCTGGCCGACACGCGGCAGCGCCAGCGCGAGCAGCCGGATCTATGGCCCGAACCGACGCCCGAACAGCAGCTCGGCCTGATCTGCGCTTCCGAGTCGATGGTGGACTTGATCAAGACGGCTCGGCGCGTCGCCTCGTCGAACATTCCCGTCCTCATCACCGGCGAGACCGGTGTGGGAAAGGAACTTTTTGCCCGCGCCCTCCATCAGGCCTCGTCGCGGCACGAGCGGCCGTTTGTGTCGTTCAACTGCGCGACCGTACCGCGCGACCTGATCGACAGCCACCTGTTCGGCCATCGCCGTGGCGCGTTCTCAGGCGCCCACGACGATTTCTCCGGTGTCATTCGCGCCGCCGCCGGCGGCACGTTGTTCCTGGACGAGATCGGGGAGCTCGCTCTGGACACCCAGCCCAAGCTGCTGCGGTTCCTGGAGTCGGGGGAAATTGTGCCGCTTGGTGAAGCGAAGGCGCAGCTCGTGGACGTCCGCGTCGTCGCGGCCACCAACGCCAACCTCGAACAACTCGTGGCCGACGGAAAGTTTCGTGAGGATCTCTACTACCGTCTCAACGTCATCCGCCTGCCAGTGCCGCCGCTCCGGGAACGCCGTGAGGAGATCCCACTGCTCGTCCAACACTTCATCGATCGGTACTCGAGGGAGATGCACAAGCCGCTCGTCCGGGTGGCCGAAGACACGCTCGAATATCTGGTGCTTTACCGGTGGCCGGGCAACGTGCGCCAGCTCGGCAACGAACTGCGCCGGATGATCGCACTGGCTGAAGCGGGCGCCGTGCTCATGCCCGCGCACCTCTCACAAGAGATCTTCTCGAGTCGCCGGACGATTCCCGCCTCCGAGCGTCAACTCGAGCCGACCGAGATGGTGGTTCGCGTCGACCAGCCGCTCGCCGCGGCGGTCGAGCATCTGGAGCGCGCGTTCATTCGACGGGCGATGTCGCTCACCAACTCGAAAGTCGAGGATGCGGCGCGCGTGCTCGGTCTGTCGCGCAAAGGGCTCTACCTCAAGCGTCAACGCCTGAGGCTCGAGTGACGCCGCCGGCGGCGGAGGATACGGTGACCGCTTTGCTCCCTGCACAGATTTCGACGAGGGCGTGTTGACTTCAACCGCCGGCGTCTTTACCGTGTAGCGTTTGTCTTTTTGACGACTTGTGGACGTGAAGACGGCGATGAGGGACACGTTGCCCCCCATGTGGTATCGCGATGGCTTGCCGGCGCTCAGTTGCGGCCGGATGCGCCTCCGCGAGGTCCATCCAGACGATGCGCCGACGTTGAACGTGCTGTTCGCGCGCCCTGAGGTCTCCGTTCACCTATCTCCTCCGCCAGCGACGGTCGAAGCATTTCTCGACTGGATTCATCTCTTCCGTGCGAAGCGGGTCGAGGGACAAGCCACCGCCTACGCCCTCACCGAAGAAGACGACGTGCCGGTCGGCATCTTCATGTCGTACCGCTCGACCGCCACCGACGAGACCGCGGAGATCGGGTTCGCGATGTCGCCGCACTTCTGGGGAACCGGCGTGTTCGGTCCAACGGCGATGGTGTTCGTCGACTTTCTGTTCGCGAACTGGAACGTCAAGGCGTTGATTGGCCGCACGCTCGTCCGCAATCACCGCGCGCTCGGCGCCATGCGCAAGCTCGGCGCCATCATCGTCGAGCACAGCATGCGCGATGGGAAGCCCGAGCTCGTCTGGACCGTCAAGCGAGAGGAAGTCTATCCTTCTCGCCGATGAGCCTACTCACCTTCCTCGATCGCGAGCACACAATCGCGCCTCATGGGTACAGCCGGTGGCTGGTCCCCCCATCGGCGCTCGCGATTCACCTCTGTATCGGCCAGGCCTACGCGCTGTCGGTGTTCAACCTGCCGATGAGCCGCCTGCTCGGCATCACCGAAACCGCGCCCGGCGATTGGCCGCTTACGACGACGGTCTGGATCTTCAACATCGCCATCGTGTTCCTGGGTCTTTCGGCTGCCGTCTTTGGCACGTGGGTCGAACGCGTCGGGCCCCGCAAGGCAATGTTTGCGTCGGCCTGCTGTTTCTCCACCGGCTTTCTGATCTCCGCCATCGGCGTGATCTGCCACGTCATCGGACTTGTCTATCTCGGCTACGGCGTGCTCGGCGGCATCGGTCTCGGACTCGGCTATATCTCGCCGGTTTCCACGCTGATCAAATGGTTTCCCGATCGTCCCGGGATGGCGACCGGCATGGCCATCATGGGATTTGGCGGCGGCGCGATGATTGGCGCGCCGCTCGGCGAGAACCTCATGCGGTTCTACAGCTCGGCCGCCTCCGTTGGCGTGTGGGAAACGTTCGTGACGATGGGGCTGCTGTATTTCGCGCTGATGATGTTCGGCGTCTTCAACGTCCGCGTGCCGCGCGAGGGATGGAAGCCACGAGGGTGGGTGGCCCGTGCCAAGCCACGCAAGCTCGTCACCGACGCGGCCGTGACCGCGCGTCAAGCCGTGAAGACGCCGCCGTTCTGGATGCTGTGGGGCGTGCTCTGCATGAACGTCACCGCCGGCATTGGCATCCTCGCGCAGGCGTCCCCGCTCATTCAGGAGTCGTTTCCCGGTGCGGTGACGCCAGCCGCCGCCGCAGGTTTTGTCGGGCTGCTCAGCCTCTTCAACCTCGTCGGCCGCTTCTTCTGGTCATCGCTCTCCGACAGCATCGGCCGGAAGAACACCTACCTGATCTATCTCGGACTTGGGATGCTGCTTTACGCCCTGGTGCCGTCGCTGGCGCGTGCCGGCAACCTCGTCCTCTTCGTCGCCACGTTCTGCGTGATTCTCAGCATGTATGGCGGCGGGTTTGCGACCATTCCCGCGTATCTCCGCGACATCTTCGGCACATTGCAAGTCGGCGCGATTCACGGACGATTGCTGACCGCCTGGTCGGTCGCCGGCGTCGCCGGTCCGAGCATCGTCACCTACATTCGTGAGGCGCAGATCAACAGCGGCGTCGCCAAAGCTGACGCCTACTCGATGGCCATCTACATCATGGTTGGCGTGCTGGCGATCGGCTTTGTGTGCAACCTGCTGGCGCGACCCGTGCACGAACGCCACCACCACAAGCCGGCTTCGTCATCTTCCACATCGATCGCAACAGCCGCCGACAGCGCGACGTTGTCGGCTGAACTGGCTACCATCACGCCAACACCGCGCGTGGTCACGGCGTGGGCGCTCGTGAGCGTGCCGCTCGGTTGGGGCGTCTATCAGACGCTGCTGAAGTCGCTGGCGCTGTTCATGTAAACGTTCAGCGCGCGACTGGCGCGATGGCCGCGGCGGCAAACTGAGGCTTGACCGCCGCCGCACCGAGGCAGAGGGCGGCGCGCGTGTTCAGCGGCCGCCGAACCAACTCGGAATCGGCATATCGGCCATCGTCCGAAGGCCTGGCGCGACCCTCAGGATCTTGGGAATCGAGTTCACTGTAATTGACGCTGTGGCCACGTCTCCGTGCAGGCCACCCGCCACCTTCTGTGCGATACGCGGATGGCCCTCAACCGTCACCGCGTCAAACGACTCCGGCGCTCCGAGGTACGCCTCCATGTGAAGCGTGATGAGCGGCCTGCCCTTGACCCAACCGATGCCATCCTGGACCAGCCCACAGACGTAGCCCGGATCGACCGCAATCAGATCGCTCGCAACCGCTTTTTCCGCAATCTTCGGCGCGATCTCGTCCGTCACCTTGTCGAGCTTCCAACCCAGCGTGTCGGCAATCATGGTCACCGATTCGGCGAGCCCGACGTGGCGAACGCTCCCGTCCTTCACTTTTTTCGCAAACTGCTCTTTCGTCAGGCCCGACCCAATCTTCTGCTGGAACGGCAGGCGGCGCGTTCTCGCATCCTGGATCCGATCGACGCGGATGCTGTCGACGCGCTCGCAGATCCCTGTGAGCGTTATGGGCAGCGCGTCCATAGCAAACCCGGGATTGACCCCGGTGCCGAGAACGGCCACCTTCGCCCTTTTGGCCATCCTGTCGATCTTCCTGGCGAGCGCGCGGTTCTTGCCGACCGGATACGACAGCTCTTCGGTGGTCGAGACGATGGCGATCTTCTTCGCCAACACCGTTTCGATCTGCGGCATCACCTTCTTCAGCGACGAACTGGTGCACAGCACGGCGACGTCGGGCTTGCTGCTCTTGAAGGCGCCGACTGCGTCGTTGGTGACGCGGATCTTCAGTCTCTTTCCGAAACCGATGACGTCGCCCAAATCGAGACCGACCTTGGCCCGATCGATGTCGATCGCTCCGACGATGCGAAACCCTTTACGGGTTGCGACCTGGCGCGCAATGGCGGCGCCAATCGGACCAAGACCATAGAACAGGACTCGAATCGCCATAGGAACTTGACATTATATGCGAAAGAAATACGGGATAGGATGAGCGCTTGGTGCTGACGAGAGGGCGAGCAATCGCGTGTCGGTGGGCCGCGGGCATCGCGATCTGTCTTCTCGCAGAAGCGTCGATTCGTTCGCAGCCACTGTCTCCGCGAAACGTCAACTACGACATCGACGTCGCGCTCGATCCACCGGCGCGGACGATCACAGGCGCCGAAACCATCGAGTGGCGTAACAGCGGCGCGATTGCCGCGTACTCACTCCGCCTTCATCTGTATTGGAACGCCTTCCGCCACACCAACTCGACGTGGCTCAAGCAGTACCGTCTCGGCGGAGGCACGGGGTTCGACAATCGACGCGAATCGGATTTCGGACACGTTGAGATCACAGGGTTTCAGATTCTCGGCGCCGGCGGGGCGGCGCCACACGATCTGACGTCGGAGGTCCGCTACATCTCGCCAGACGATCAGAATGCCGAGGACCGATCGTTGGCAGCGGTGACTCTGCCAACGCCCGTGGCTCCCGGCGAGACGCTCAGGC
>JBOGIV010000128.1:0-6662 GCA_050747925.1 Vicinamibacterales bacterium | reverse complement strand
ACCATCCCGTCGGCGTACTCGGCACAGAGCGTCGCCTGCTCGACGCTCACTGGCCACACTCGGCCTTTGCATCCGAGCACGGTGCGGAGGCCATCGACCGCAGAGAGAAAGTCGCCGCTGTACTGCTCCATCATCGACAGCAGGAGATTGCCGCCGGTGTGCCCGCTGAGCCGCGCGTGCTCGAGGGTCGGCAGACGAGAAAGCAGAACGCGCCGCGACTCACCCTCGTTGCGCGACAGCGCCAGCGCGCAGCGGAGCACGTCGCCGGGCGGAAGCACGCCCAGCTCATCGCGCAACTGTCCGGAGCTGCCGCCCGAGTCGAACATGGTGACCACGGCGTTGACGTGAAGCCAGGGATTGCGTTTGAGACCACCGAGCAGGCTGGGCAGACCGGTGCCGCCGCCGAAGCAGCCGAGATTGATTTCGCGAAGGCGCATGGGCAAGTGCTGGCGACACGCGAACAGCAAAAAGCGAACGGCGAATCGCGAGAGGACGTATTGTACAAGAGATGGACAGTGCGCACCGCGGCGCGCTCAACACCGTGCTCCGCGATCTGCAACTGGTGTTTGGCGAGCGGCTCACCGCGTTTCTGGCGTACGGCGACGGTCGGGGTGATGTGGCACCGAGCCTCGCGCTGGTCGGCACGCTCAGCGCGGAGGACCTTTCGGCGTGCGCGGCCCGGGCCAAAACCTGGCACAGCGACGGCGCGGCCACGCCGCTCCTGCTCACGCGCGACGAATTCGTGCGCTCGCTCGACGCGTTCCCGATCGAGTACGGGGAAATCCTCGACACGCGCCATGTGATGTTCGGCGTGGATCCGTTCACCGGCCTGACGATTCGGCCCGACGATGTGCGGCGTGCGTGTGAGGTGCAGGTGAAGAGCCATCTGCTTCACCTCCGGGAGAACTACGTCGAGTGCGGCGCGCGGCCATCGGAGGTCGCTCGCCTGGTCGCCGATTCGGCGCCGGCGTTCGAGGCTGTGTTGCGACGCATGGCGCGGCTCGACGATCGGCCCGCACGAACGCCGGCTGAGATCGGCGCCTACGCGGCGTCGCGGCCTGGAATCGATCCGCGGGTTGTGGGCGACGTGATCGCGCTCGTCGGCAACGGCAATTACGCTCCCGTGAATGCGGCGCGCCTGTTTCCCGAATATCTGGCGGCGGTCGAACAGCTCTGGCGATTCATCGATCGCTGGAACGCACGATGAGGCCTAGCAAGGCTCCGCCTCAGACTTCCCGGAAGACCGCCGAACGCTCCGCCTCGCGAGGCGGCAGTGTTGCCTTGCCCCGCTCCGGCCTTCGACTCTCACTCAGGCCGTCCCGAGCATCGTCGAGGGACGCGGGGCGAGAAAACCTGCCCATATCGTATGGAGTTCTCAGGGTCAAGTTTTCTAGCTGGGTAACGTTGGTGGGGGTCGTGTGTCTGCTGATGACGCCGGCGCTCGCGCGTGCGCAAGCACCTCGCGCCGAGGATCTGCCGCTGCTCACCAAGCCGGTCAACGATTTCGCGCAGGTGGTCGATCGCGAGAGCGCTGAACAACTCGACCGCCTGATTCGGCAGCTCCAAAGCGTCACGGGTGACGTGCTGATTGTCGCCACCGTGAGAACGTTCCAGCCGTGGCCCGATCTCAAGTCGATGGCGGTCGCGATGTTTCAGAACGCCGGCCGCGGCATTGGCGCGAAGGGCAAGGACAACGGCGTTCTGGTGCTGCTCGCCGTCGACGATCATCAGGTGTGGATCGAAGTGGGTTACGGGCTCGAGGGTTTCATCACCGATGGGTTCTCCGGTGAGACGAGCCGCAACACGATGGCGCCCCAGTTCCGGACCGGCGCGTACGGACAGGGTCTGCTCGCCGGCGCCACGCGCCTCGCCCAGCGAATCGCCGAGGGTCGGGGAGTCACGCTCGACGGCGTGCCGATTCGTACGCCAACGCGGTCACGAGAAAACGGCGGCGGCATCCCGCTGGGGTTCTGGATCATTCTCGCCATCATCGTGCTGAACATCCTCGGCAGGACGCGGCGCCGCAGCATGGGATGGCGTCGAGGACGTTGGACGAGCGGCGTCGGCCCATTTGGCGCCGGCTCTGGATGGTCGCGCGGCGGCTGGGGATCGTCAGGCGGCTTTGGCGGAGGATTTGGTGGCGGCTTTGGCGGTGGCCGCTCAGGTGGAGGTGGAGCGTCGTGGTAGGGCGGTCGTGCGGCGCTTTCGCGAACCGCGAACCGCGAATGGCGAACAGCCAATCGCGAACATGCTACAAAGGAGACAAAGAGGGAGCTATGAGAACTGTGACTCGCGCGCTGGTGGTTGCGGTCGTGCTGGTTGGCGCATTCGCGTCGACGGGGTGCTCGTACAACACGTTTGTCAAGCAAGACGAGGCAATCAAGACGCAGTGGGCGCAGGTGGAGAATCAGCTGCAGCGTCGCAACGATCTGATTCCGAACCTCGTGGAAGCGACGAAGGGGTTTGCGCAACAGGAGCGCGATGTCTTCCAGGCCATCGCCGACTCCCGCGCCAAGCTCGCCGGCGCGACGACGCCAGACCAGAAAATGGCTGCCGCCAACGAGCAGTCGTCCGCCTTGGCCCGGTTGCTGGTCATCGTCGAGCAGTACCCGGTCCTGAAGAGCGACGCCACCTTTGCACGGCTGATGGACGAGCTGGCCGGCACCGAAAACCGCATCGCCGTGGAGCGGATGCGCTACAACGAGGCGGTCCAGGCCTACAACACCGACCGGCGATCGTTCCCGGCCAATATCACGGCCGGCATCTTCGGCTTCAAGGAGGCTCAGCTCTTCGCGGCTCCTGAGTCGGCCAAGGTGGTCCCCAAGGTCGATTTCACCCGGCCAAAGACTTAGTCGAACCAGCGAGGGCGGGGGCCAACATTTTGGCACCCGCCCTGCACTTTCTTCCTTTTTTCTTCTGGCTTCTGTCTTCGTCCAGTCTTCCCCACCGCTTCCAACCAAACCCACCCCGGCCCCATCAAAACCTATGCCGGTGAACGACGTCGTCCTTGCGGCTCAAGGGGATACGGCGGCTTTCGAACGGGTCTACCAGGAGCACTTGCCGCGGGTCTTCAACCTGGCCCGTCGAATGGCGGGTCCCGACGCGGCCGAGGAACTGACGCAGGACGTGTTCGTCCGCGTGTGGCAGAAGCTCGCCTTGTTTCGAGGCGAGTCGTCGTTTGCGACGTGGCTCCATCGGCTGGCAGTAAATGTGATCATCGAGCGCTTCCGGACGCTCGGTGCCCTGCGCGATCGGTTCTTGCCGGACGGTGAAGCGGTGCTCGACATCGCCCCGGCGCGACCGACCTCGCACTACGATCTCGGGATGGATTTGCAGGCAGCCATCGAACAGCTGCCACCGGGCGCACGGACGGTGTTCGTGCTGCACGACGTCGAAGGCTACCGTCACGAGGAGATCGGCGAGATGCTCGACATCTCGACGGGCACATCGAAGTCGCAGCTGCATCGCGCGCGGCATACGTTGCGCGATCGGCTGATGAAGAAGAAGCAAAGGATCGGACATGACGCCGATGGACGGAACTGACGACACACGAGGCCAGCCGGACGATCCCCTGACGCCAGACGACGTCTTGGCGCAGGCGATCACCCGGCTCCCCGAGACACGGCCGACGCGCGATCTGTGGCCGGGCGTTCACGCACGCATCGCGACGCCACCTGCCCTGAGCGTAGTCGAAGGGACGACCCTTCGCGCCGTCGCAGGCCGGAAGTACGTTTCGATCACCTGGTCGCAGCTCGCGCTTGCCGCGTCGCTGCTCATGGCGGTGACGGTCTCCCTCACCTGGCTGGTCGCTCGGCAGCCGGCGCCGTCTTCATCCGCCGGCGCCGGCCAAGAGCGAATCCAGGTCGTACGCGCCGAGAGCGAGCCGATGGGCTCGACGACGGGCGGCATTCAGAGAGCCAATTTCGCCGACGCGCAATACGACGCGGCGATTGCCGACCTCGAGAAGATCCTGCAGGAAGCGCGCGATCAGCTCGACCCGCGGACCGTGATCGTCATCGAACGAAATCTGCAAACCATCGATGAGGCCATTCGCCAGGCGCGCGAAGCGCTCGATCGCGACCCGGCCAACACCTATCTCAACTCGCATTTGGCGGACGCGCGGCGGCGCAAGCTGGAGCTGCTGCGCCACGCGACCGCCCTCGCTTCGACCGGAGGAGATTGACCGATGATTCGACGCCCCCTGCGTAGACGGCTGTTGACGGCGCTGACCCTGTCGCTCGTCCTGCCCTTGGCCACGAGCGCCCTGGCACAAACGCGCGGCACGAGCGAGCCGCAGTCGCCGATTCAGGCGCGGCCTGGCGGCCCCGAGGGCGCACCGAAGACCGATCAGACGGTCGACGTGACGAAAGGCACCCGGCTGGTGTTGACCAACAACGCCGGCGAGGTCGTCGTGCGATCGTGGGACCGCGATCAGGTGCGGATCGTCGCCAGCCATAGCGGGCGCGAGCAAGTGGACGCGCAGACGACTGACATGACGCTGCGCGTCCGCGCACGCGCGGCGCGAGGCCCGTCGGGACTCGTGGACTATCAGCTCACGGTTCCAAGGTGGATGGCCGTCAACCTCTCCGGCACCTATCTCGAGGCGACCATCGAGGGCACGGCCGCGGAAGTGACGGTCGAGACCGTTCACGGAAATGCGCGTGTCGTGGGCGGTGGTGGCGCCGTCTCGCTGCGATCGGTCGAAGGCGTCATCACGGTGGACAAGGCCAGCGGCCGCGTGCAGGCCACGACCGTGAACGAAGGCATTCGCGTGAGCAACGTCACCGGCGAGATTGTCGCCGAGACCACCAATGGCGACATCGTCATCGAGAACGCGCAGAGCTCGAACCTGGAGGTCTCGACCGTGAACGGGGACGTCACCTTTAACGGCACGATCAGAGACAGCGGCGTGTATCGTCTCACCACTCATGGCGGTGACATTCGAGTCGGCTTGGGCGGCGCCAAGAACGCGACGGTCTTCGTTCGGACGTTTCAAGGAGATTTTTCCGCCGACTTCCCGATTCAATTGCCCGAGGGTCAGTCGAGTCGGGGCGGCAGCAAGCGTTTCAACTTCACGCTTGGCAGCGGCAGTGCGCGGATCGAGGCTCAGTCCTTCAACGGCGACATCGTCTTGTCGCGCGGAACCGTGCTGAGCCAGGAGGAAGAGCGTCGGCGCCGGCGAGAAGGGCGCACACCACCAAATCCTCCGAATCCACCCAACCCGCCGAGTCCTCCGAAGCCGCCGAAGCCACCGGGCGAAGCGTTCTTCGACAAGTTCGGCCAGGACTTCGGTCAGGCATTCGAGAAGGCGTTCGATAAGGACTTCGACAAGATCTTCGACAAAGATTTCGAGAAGAATTTCGAGAAGACGTTCGAGAAGACGTTCGAGTTCAAGTTCGACAAGGACTTCGAGCGGAAGCTCGAGAATCGAATCGAGCAGTCACTCAAATCGCTCACGCGCCCGCCAGGAATAGAATGAGCGGATGCCGCTGGTCGACGCGCTGCTCCCCGAGTTCGATCGTGAAATGGGGCTCACGCGGCGCGTCCTCGCGTGCGTTCCCGACGATCAGTTCGGCTGGCGTCCGCACCCGACCAGCGTGACGCTCGGCGGTCTGGCCGAGCATCTGGCCAGTCTTCCGCAGTGGGCGGTCTGGACCATGACCGAAAGCCGGCACGAGCGGACGACCGAGCGTCCGGACGGCTATACCGCGCCACTCACCCGAGACGCGGTCCTGGCGATGTTCGACGGCCATCTCAAAGCCGGACGGCCCACGATCGCGGGGAAAACGGACCCCGAGCTTCACGCACCTTGGACGCTGCTGATCGAGGGCAGGGCCATGTTCACCATGCCCAAAGTGTCGGTGCTGCGGAACTTCCTGCTGAATCACACCATCCACCATCGAGGGCAGTTGACGGTCTATCTGCGGATGCTGGGGGTGCCGCTGCCGTCGATCTATGGGCCGTCCGGCGATGCACGTTTGTAGAGACGCGTCTGGACCGCGCCTCACGCGGCCACGCCGTCAGACTGCGGCGCGGGCACGATGCTGACCTTAACCGTGACGCAGCACTCCGCACTCCGCGCGATGCTGCGCGCCCTGTCTCGTGACCATGGCGATCCCGTGTCACGCCGCGACGCCACATAACGCCTGCAACTGAGCCGCGGCGGCTTGTTGGCCAAACTATTCACAGGCGCTTGCCGCCGCCGGCTCCAGTTGCTTGTTAGCCCGCCTTTCGCCGCGAGGAACGGCGCTGCGTCATGTAGGACCGAAGCACCGCGTTAATCCGCGACTGATACCGCGGCCCCTGGGTCTTGAACCATTGCAGAACGTCCGCGTCTACGCGAAGAGAAATCGGCTGTTTCGCCGCCGGCTCCACAACCGTCGCGTCATCCCAGAAGTCGTCTGGCAGATTCGCCAAGTCAGGCGGAGATGTCGCCTGGATCTCTCGCTCCGACAAATGCCGAAGTCGCGTGAGATCCGCCCGGCCGCGCAGGGCCTGTCTACTTAGCGCTGGTCGCTTTCTTGAACGCTTCTCGCTCACGTCGATTACTCTTTCGGGCCGAAATGATTCGTCGATCGATTTCGCCGCCAACCTCGGCCCGATCCGTGTACACCACGGTCAGCGCAATGTCCTGAGCCTTGCCCAGCGCGATCACGCGGCGC
>JBOGIV010000127.1:0-3233 GCA_050747925.1 Vicinamibacterales bacterium | reverse complement strand
GGACCCGTCGTGAATCACGCCGCGATCGACGCGCTCTTTCCGCCCGGAACACGGATCCGCAACGGTGGAACCGTGCGGTTCGACAGCCCCAGCCGCGAGCTGGCTTGGGCGCGCCAGTACAGCATCGGCTACGAGCGCCAGTTTGGGTCGACCATCGGCCTGAGCGTGGACTTCATCCGCTCCGAGCAACGCAATCAGTACGTCCTCAAGGAGCTGAACCCAGGCGTGCGCAGCACGAATCTGGCCACAGGGACGGTCACTCGCACCAATCCTCTTGTCGGCTCGGTCGGCGAGTGGGCGGCCAGCGTGGTCACGCTCGTCAACGACGGCTATGTCGACTACAACTCACTCCAGATCTCAGGCTCGAAGCGCATTTCGAATGGCTGGTCGGGTCGTCTGTCCTATGCCTTTTCGCGCGGGCGTGGCAACACGCCGACCGGTCAGGCCGTCGCTGCTGAGTCTCAGTTCCTGGGCGATCTGAACCTCGACAAGGAGATCGGACCGACGAACGTCGATCGACCCCACATTCTCACGGTATCCGGCTCGTACGATGTGCCGAGAACCGGCGGACTGAAACTGAGCATGGTCTACAGCGCGCGCAGCGGAACGCCGTTCAGCCTCAGGGATACGACGTTCGATGCCGATCGGAACGGCTCCACTCAGAACGAGTACCTGCCGGCCGGTACTTACAGCGGCACAGGCGAAGATGCGTATACGGTCGACTACAAAGGCGGTCGCAACGGCGGGCGCGGGCCCAACTACCAGCGAATCGACTTCCGCGCGGGATACCGCTTCCGCCTTGCGGGTGGCCGGACCGTCGATGCGTTCTTCGATCTCTTCAACGCCACAAACGAGCCGAATTTCGCAAACCCGAGCGTCGACCGTCGCTTGACCGCGACGTTCTTGAAGATCACGCAGACTTTGAACGTGAGCCCGACGCGCACCGCGCAGCTGAATCTGCGATTCGGCTTCTAGGCAGGCGACCGCCATCGCGGCGGGCGACCGATCGGCGTGAGCGGCAGCTGGGGCAGGTAGGGCAGGTGAGGCAACTCACCTGCCCTATTTGCGTTCTTGGCGTCGAAACGCTTGCGACCCTGCAGAACTATTGAACGGCGAGCAACTCCACTTCGAACACCAATGTCGAGTTGGCGGGAATCGGACCGTTGGGCTGCGAACCGTATCCAAGGCTCGGGGGGATGACGATGCGTCGCAGGCCACCGATACGCATCCCAGCGATGCCTTGATGCCAACCCTGAATGACGTTGCCCGTTCCCAACACGAACGAGAATGGCGTTCTTCCAGGGCTCCGGCTGCTGTCGAACTGCATACCCTTGTTTTCGGTCGCAGTTGAGCTATACAGCCAGCCCGTATAGTGCACCGTGAGGTTTCGGCCACTTGTGGCTTCGGCCCCCGTGCCGGCTCTCAGATCGACGGTGCTGAATGGAACGTTTGCCGACGGCGCCGTTGGAGAGCTGTCCTTGCCACACGCGACGGCGGTGAACGCGATCAGAAACATCATCAGGAGTGCACGCTTCATCCGCCTATCCTATCCGCCTCCGCTGGCATCGATCGTTTCTTTGCGAGCTACGGCGGACGCGCCATAGCGGCCTCGTGGCCACGTCGGCGGGCCGGAGCTAATGCCATCTGTTTCACTCACTGAATCTATCCGCAGTCCAACAACTCCAGAATCCAAGCCCTTGAACCGCTTCCGGTTGCTTTTCGATTGACTCCAAAAACCTGAGGAGCTAGCCTCGCATCGCCTATCTCTTACGCTCGGCGTCGTTGTGGTGCGGCGGGCGGTCCTCACTCCTCGCCGCAGTCGGTTCCTTGTGGTTAGAGGGGGATGTATGGCGCGAAGGATCCTGTCAGCGATTATCGTGGGCACCGCCTTGACGCTGCTGCCGGTGGTGGCCGGTGCCCAGAGTGGAATCAACGGGACGGTCAAAGATACGTCCGGCGCCGCGATGCCGGGCGTCACGGTCGAAGCATCGAGCGATGTCCTGATTGAGAAGGTGCGTTCGGTCGTGACCAACGAGGTCGGGGCGTACCAGATCTTCGATCTGCGTCCCGGCACTTACACGGTCACGTTTTCGCTGCCGGGCTTTACGACGTTCCGCCGCGACGGTGTGATCCTCCCGAGTGGCTTCACGGCAACGATCAACGCCGACCTGAAGGTCGGCGAGCTCGCCGAGACCATCACCGTGACCGGTGAGTCTCCAGTCGTCGACATCACCTCGGCGGCCCATGGCGCGGTTCTGGATCGAGAAGCCATGGACGCGATCCCGACCGGGCGCAGCATTCAGGGGATGGGTCAGCTCGTCGTCGGCATCAACTTGAACCTCCCCGACACCGGCGGCGCTCGCGCGATGCAGCAGACCTACATGACCACCCACGGCATGGCGACCGCCGACAACACGGTGATGGTGGACGGCATGATGGTCAACGGCCTGCAGGGCGATGGGGCGATTCAGAGCTACTTCAACGATGCGATGAACGCCGAAGTCGGCTACCAGACCAGCGCCATGGGCGCCGAGACCTCTTCGGGCGGCGTGCGGTTGAACATGATCCCTCGGGAGGGTGGGAACCGATGGAGCGGTGATTTCAAGGGCGCCTGGCGCCCCGGCGACTGGCAATCGGACAACCTCACCGACCGCCACAAGGGCAGGGGCCTGACCACTGGCAACGCGACCGATCGCATCATCGACTACACGTTCGCGCTCGGCGGGCCGATCATGAAAGACAAACTGTGGGTCTTCACATCGGCTCGCTATTACTCGGTCAACAACTTCATCCCCAACACCTTCTTCGACGATGGCAGTCTGGGCATCGACGATCAGTTCATCAAGAGCGCCTTGGCACGGCTCACGTGGCAGGTGTCACCGCGGAACAAGATCTCGGCCTATTTCGATGAGGTTGATAAGTATCGCGGCCACGACATGCAGGCGAACTACGATCCGGAGACTGCGTCGACCGTCTGGAACTCTCCCGCCTACCACACCACCGGCATCAAGTGGACGTCACCGGTTTCGAGCAGGCTGTTCCTCGAAGCCGGCTGGTCGAGCAACCTGGAGTACTACACCCTCGAGTATCAGGAAGGCATCGAGAAGCCTCGCGGGACACCAGAATGGTTCGCCAACGCCGCGCACAACGAGCTCGACCTGGGCGGATACACGAAGGCTGGCCCGTCCAACACCACAGAGAGTCCGTCAGCGTACTACTGGATGGGCTCGGCC
>JBOGIV010000126.1:0-5178 GCA_050747925.1 Vicinamibacterales bacterium | reverse complement strand
ACGGTGCTGGTGCTGGCAGCCTGGACGGCGGGCGGCCTTCTCGCCATGACCGGTGGCCTCACCTACGCCGAGATGGGATCGATGTTCCCGCGTTCGGGCGGACTCTATGTGTTTCTGAGCCAGGCTTACGGGCCGGTCTGGGGTTTCCTGTTCGGCTGGGCGGCGCTGGTGGTGATTCTCACCGGCAGCGTCGCCACGGTGGCCGTTGGGTTTGCGGAGTACTTCAGCTACTTCCTTCCATCGCTTGGCACCGACCGTGTGCTCGTCACGTTCGCCATGCCGTGGGGGCCGTGGAGTATCAGTGCCGGGCAGCTGGTCGCCGCGGGCTCGATCGTCGTCATCACGGCGATCAATTACGTGGGCGTTCGCAGCGGCAGCCTGGTGAACACGGTGTTGACGGTGGCGAAGGTGGGCGCCCTCGTCGCGCTCCCGTTGCTGGCCGTCGCCTACATGCGCGTCGACCCGGTCCTGTCGCCGCTGGTGCCTGCTGGCGCGTCGCGCCCGCTGGCGTCATTCGGCGTCATCATGATCGCGGTGATGTGGACTTTTGAAGGGTGGCATTACGTGGCATCTGCGGCGGGCGAGATCAAGCATGCGGCGCGCAACGTGCCTCGCGCGCTGATATTCGGAACGCTGGCGCTGACCGCCATCTACTCCAGCGTGAACCTCGCGTACTTCTACTCGTTGACTCTCGAAGAGATGTCCGGTGTCACTCGCATAGCCGAGAAGATGGTCACCGTGCTGGTGGGCCCGGGTGGCGCGGCGATCGTCGCTGCGACCGTCGTGGTGTCGACGTTTGGCTGCAACGTCGCCGGTGTGATCGCGTCGTCTCGCACGTGCTTTGCCATGGCGGCCGATCGGCGGTTCTCGCCGGCCGCCGCGCGTGTGCACCCGGTGCATCGCACGCCCCACATCGCGCTGCTCGTCACGAGTGCCTGGTCGGCGTTTCTCACGCTCACCGGTGGCTACGAGGCGCTCTTCACCTATGTGACGTTTGCGTCGGTGCTCTTCGGCACGCTGGGCGGCGCGGCCATCTTCGTGCTGCGCGCACGGCGGCCAGACGTGCCCCGACCCTATCGGGCCTTTGGGTATCCGGTCGTGCCGGCTCTTTACGTGCTTGGATCGTTCGCGCTCGTGTGGAACACCTTGATGGAACGGCCGACCGAGTCGATCGCGGGCCTCGGGCTGCTGGCGATTGGCCTGCCGTTCTATGTGTATTGGTCGCGGTCCACGCGATAGGGCGCCTCGGGCACTTTCGCATCCCTTCAGGGAACGATTGAAAATCCGAATCCCACAGAGAGATCAATGAGTTCAGGGAGAAAATTGTGCTCCCCGATCTCCTTGAACTCCCTGTCGATGGTGCGTGCCGCGTTCCGAACCCAAATGAATCTCAGGATAGTTCGAGGTACTCCCGAAGTGCTTCCCGCGTACTGCGGAAGGCGAGGTCGTCCCACGGGATCTCGTCAGGCTCGAACTCGCGCGCCTCGAGGCCTTCGTCATCGACCGCGAGCACGCCGCCAATCTGCGTCGCCGCGAAGACGATGATCACGGGCACCCGGCCGGTGTAGGAGTAGACGTTGATCAGGCGATCGAGACGCACCTCCAGCCCCGCCTCTTCGCGCGCCTCGCGGATGGCGGCCTCGCGAATGTCTTCTCCGCGATCCACGTAGCCGCCTGGAAAGACCCACTTGCCGAAGCCTGGCTCGATCGCGCGCTTGACGAGCACGATGCGACGGCCATCGTTCGAGCGAATGATCGTGCCGACCGCGACCTTGGGGTCGAGATAAAACACGAACCCGCAGCCGTCGCCCATACATACGAGCCGCTTCGGATCGGCGGTCTTCAGTTCGCGCAGCTCCAGTCTGCTGCCACAAACCGGACAGAACCGAAACGTCCCGCCTGGACCATGCTCATGCATCACGCACGTCCGTTGGCACCTCTGGCACGCCTGCCACCCTTGGCACCTGGATTTTCCCCGAAGTATAGAATCCCCCTATGTCGATCCTGAAAGTGGCGCGGATGGGGCATCCGGTTCTTCGAACCAAGGCGCGGCCGATCGACAAAAACGAGATCAAGACGCCCGGCTTGCAGGCGTTCATCGACGACATGATCGCGACGATGCAGGAGTACTCGGGCATTGGCCTGGCGGCGCCCCAGGTCCATTACAGCTTGCGTGTCTTCGTGGCGATGCTCGACGCCGACGGTCGCGGAGAGGGTGACCCGATCGCGCTCATCAATCCCGACATCACCGTCGTGGGCACCGATCACGTTGAAGGTTGGGAGGGCTGCCTCAGCATTCCCGAGATCCGCGGGCGCGTGGCGCGTGCGCAGCAGATCACTGTGTCAGCGCTCGACCGTAGCGGCAAACGCCTGGAGCTCAATTTGAAGGATTTTCCCGCCCGCGTGGTTCAGCACGAGGCCGATCATCTCGACGGCATTCTGTTTCTCGAACGGATGAAGTCATTCGAGTCCCTCACGTATCTCGAGGAGTACTCCCGCTATCACGCCAAGCGCGACGATGACCACGATCGCGACGACTAGAGACGCAATCCGGGAAATCACGAACATCGCGAACCACGAAAAGTACAGAACCACGAACAAGACAAACCACGAACAAGACAAACCACGAACAAGACAAACCACGAAGAGAACAGAACCAGCTGCGGGGATGTCAAGAGTTGTCGTCGTTACCGGAGGTGGTCGAGGCATTGGGCGTGCGATAGCGTTGGCGCTCGCAGAGCCCGAAGGTCACGTCATCGTGACGGGACGCACGGCCGCTCAGCTCGACTCGACCGCCGCCGAGATTCGGGCGCGTGGCGCCGAGGCGACGGCGCTGCCGATGGACGTCGCCGACGAGGCGAGCGTCGCGCATGGGTTTGGCACGCTGCACGGCCGGGTCAGCCACATCGACGTGCTCGTCAACAACGCCGGGGTTGGAGGCGGAGAGGCCGTTCAAGGATCCGATGTCGCGCGATGGAAGCGCACCATCGACACGAACCTCACGGGGATGTACCTCGTGACCCGCCAGATTCTTCCGTTCATGCGTGACGGCGGACGCGTGATCAACATGTCGTCGGTGCTCGGCCGGTTTGGCGTCGCCAAATACACCGCCTACTGTGCGTCAAAGCATGGCGTGATCGGATTCACACGCGCCCTCGCGCACGAGCTCGTGAAGCGGCACATCACCGTCAACGCGCTCTCACCCGGTTGGGTGGAGACCGAGATGGCCGAACACGGCATGACGCTTGGCGCCCAGCACAGCGCGCTGTCGTTCGACGAGTTCAAAGCGCGCGCGCTCGCCGCCGTGCCCATCAAGCGCATGATCGACCCGCACGAGGTCGCGGCGCTCGTGCGCTTTCTCTGCAGCCCCGAAGCCAGCGCCATCACCGGGCAGACCTACAACATCTGCGGCGGGCAGACGATGGACTAGAAAAGCTAGGTGCCAGGGTGCCAGGGTGCCAGGGTGCCAGGGTGCCAAAGGTGCCAAAGGTGCCAGCGGTGCCCGGGGTGCGAAAGGTGCCAACGCCCGTGAACAAGGCTTTCAGTAATCTGCTCGTCGTTCTTGCCGTCGTGGTCGCTGCTGCAGGGCTCCTCGCGCAGCAAAACGCGCAGCGCAACCCGTTTGCCGGTGATTCAACGGCGGTGGCCGCAGGGCAGCGGCTGTTCGATCAATCGTGTCAGGCGTGTCATGGTCCGGGCGGCCGGGGCGACAGCGGACCGGCGCTGAACACGGCCAACTTCACGCGCACTGATGTCGATGTGTTTCGCACGATCCAGGGCGGCGTGGCCGGCAGCCAGATGCCGCCGTTCAGGCAGCTCACCGACAACGAACTGTGGCAGCTCGTCGCCTATCTTCGCTCCCTGGCCGCGCCAACTGACCCGCGGCGACCGCTGGTTGTCGCACGAACGCGACAGGGTCGAGAGATCCGAGGTGTCCGTCTCAACGAGGACACTTTCACGATCCAGATGATGGACTCATCCGGACAGCTTCATCTGCTGGACAAACCGGCGCTCGCTGACCTCAGCGTCGAGACCACGCTCGTTCTGCCCACCGACTAGCGTCCGCCGACCCCCGATGAGCAGTGCCGAGCGCGCATCGATCGGCTCGGGTGTCACTGCCGAACGGCTCGTCAACGCGAACGCCGAACCGCACAACTGGCTGATGTATTGGGGCGATTACCAGGGCACGCACTATTCAGCGTTGAAACTGGGAGAGCCAGGTCGCCGACACGATGTTGGGCTACAGCCTCACGAGCGCCCCATTGACCGTCAAGAACAAGGTCATCGTCGGCATCACCGGCGGTGAGTTCGGCGCGCGCGGTTTTCTCGACGCCTACGATGCGGCCACTGGCACGCGTCTGTGGCGATGGTTTGCGGTCCCCTGGCCGGGAGAATTTGGTCACGATACTTGGGCGGGCGAGAGTTGGAAGCTGGGCGGCAGCCCGATGTGGCTCACAGGCTCTTACGATCCGGCGCTGAATCTCGTCTACTGGACCGTCGGCAATCCGGGCTCGCAGTTCGATCGGTCGGTTCGTGGAGACCTCGACGATCTCTTTAGCGACTCGGTCGTCGCGATCGATCCCGACACCGGCGAGCGACGCTGGCACTATCAGTTCACGCCAAACGACGGTCACGATTGCCGGGAACACGCTGTACGCCTTCGCGCTCCCGCGGTAGCCCCCGTGCCCTCGTGATGTCGCCGGCCAAGCTTACGATCAACTCGCCGACTGATTCCTCGAAGAAACTTGACGCTCTCAGCCCGCTCGCCGAGGATTCTCGTCCTTGGCTCGACCGGTTGTGTTTTTCCGCCTGCCTCGCCGTAGCTTGTCAGGTGGCGCGCGAGCGAAGGCGGGCGCCACGCTGTGGGCTTCCATGGCGGTTGACGCATTCCCTTTCATGTTTGCTGGTGTCAGACGCGTACTTCGTAAACGGCTGGCCGCTTCGCCCTCTGGGACTTCACGAAGCACTATCAATACATCGGCTGGTCGGGCGCCTATGGCATCGGCTACGGAGCGCCGGCTGCGGTCGGTGCGGCGCTGGCCAACCGGAAACATGGCCGCGCTCAGCGTCAACATTCAGTGCGACGGCGACCTCAACTACGCGCCAGGCGTGCTGTGGACCGCGGCTCATCACAAGGGTGCTGCGGTCGCGATCATTGTCTGGGTCACCGGCGTGTTC
>JBOGIV010000125.1:0-10996 GCA_050747925.1 Vicinamibacterales bacterium | reverse complement strand
CCACGGCGCCGACGCCGGCTCGTCGATTTCAGCGAAGTGTCGGACCCGCGGGCGTGGATCGGCACGATTGGGTGAAAGTTGCAGCGGCCGGATCACGACCGGAACGTGGCCGCCAAAGAAACGCGCGGTCGCCGGGTCGCTGTTCTCGAGCGCATCGTGAATCGCGCGCGCACCGGTGTACAAGAGGAGTCCTTCGTCGAACCATGCCGGTTCACCCTCGCGCGAGGCTCGCTCGAACCAGTACTGCCGCGCGGTGGCGCCGATGAGCAAGCGCTCGAGCTCTACGTCGCGCGACGGCGTGATCCACCGGGTGCTCACGACGACAACACCAGGGTAGGACGCGCCGGCGAGTCCGCTCGTCCATGGTGCGTCGATCACGACGAGATCACGTGAGGGCGGCTCGCCATACCATCTCGTAAAAACGCTGAATGCCAGACGCGTGGCCTCGGCAAGCCGCTCAGACCGAACCGGAGATGAAGGTGACACCCAAAAGTGCAGATCAACGGGCGCCAGTCCTTCAGGGGCAAACCGCTCGTGACGCAACTCGAGCCCGCGAGCCAAGGTGAGCAAACGATCGAGCGTCGTACGATCGATCGATCGCGCCGTCAACTGCGACGCGAGCGTCACTTGTGCGTTGGAGGGTGGTTCTGTCGCGAGCACAGGAACAATCACCAGCGCGGTCCCCAGCGCCCACGCAAGGGTCCGCCAAGCTCGAGTGTTCCGCACCGCGCGTTATAGTACAACACCACCACGTTGATCTCCCGACGCACGTTCCTTCGCCGCGCCGTGACCGGCGCGCTGTTGACGCCCGTGGGCGGCCACCTCTCCACATCCGCTGCGACACCAGACGTTCTGTACAACGGCATCACGCTTGGTTCGCCGTGGCCTCCACGTCTGCTGTACCCCGACGAGCACCCGGTCCTGCCGGCCTATCTCGCCGATCCTCCATCGGTGATCCCCATCGATGTGGGCCGCCAGCTCTTCGTCGACGATTTCCTGATCGAGGAAACCACGCTGTCGCGGACGTGTCACCGCGCAACCTACTCAACCCGCAATCCCATCCTGCAGCCCGAGGAGCCCTGGGAGCGCCGCGACAGCATGGCCGAGCGCGTGAACAGGCCGATCAATCCTACGGCCATGGTGTTCAGCGACGGCGTCTTCTACGATCCGCGCGATCGCCTGTTCAAGATGTGGTACATGGCCGGTTACGGCGGCGTGACGTGTCTGGCCACTTCTCACGATGGAATCACGTGGGACAAACCCGTTTTCGACGTCGTTCCGGAGACGAACATCGTCAATCGGGACGCCCGTGACTCGACGACGGTGTGGCTGGACCTGTTCGAGTCGGACCAACGGCAACGCTTCAAGATGTCCGCGTGGTACGACCACTTGCTTCGATTGTATGTGTCGCCTGATGGCGTTCACTGGAGGTTCATCGGCTCAACCGGCCGAGCGGGCGATCGGTCGACGTTCTTCCACAACCCGTTTCGACGCGTGTGGGTCTTCAGCGTGCGTGACACGTTGTACAACTCGTCGATTAGCGGGCGGTATCGGCGCTACTGGGAATCGCCTGACTTCAATCAGGCGCGAGAGTGGGGCTCCTCTCGGTCGGTCCCGTGGGTAAAAGCCGACTCGCTGGATTTCTCCCGGCCTGAGGTCACCACTCGCGCCGAGCTCTACAACCTCGACTGTGTGGCGTACGAGAGCGTCCTGCTTGGCCTCTTCTCGGTCTGGCGCGGTGAAACCGGCGTCCGCGAGAAGGTCAACGAAGTGGCCGTCGGCTTCAGCCGCGACGGCTTCCACTGGCACCGTCCCGACCGCGAATCGTTCGCACCCGTTTCTGAGAAGGAAGGCGATTGGAACTGGGCCAACGTGCAATCGGCCGGTGGCGGCTGCCTCGTCGTGGGCGATGAGCTCTACTTTTACATCAGCGGACGGCAAGGACGGCGAGGCACGGAGGATCCTGGCGTCTGTAGTACGGGCTTGGCGACGCTGCGGCGCGACGGCTTTGCATCGATGGAGTGGCTGCCCGATCAGGCGCGCGTGCGGCGCGTCGATCGATCAGCGGGCGCCTCTGGAACGCTGACCACTCGCCCCCTGCGTTTCGGCGGCGGCCACATGTTCGTCAACGCGGACGCCACTGGCGGTGAGCTTCGCGTCGAGGTCCTCGACCGTGAAGGCCGTGTGATCGCGCCCTTCACGCGCGAGGCGTGTGCGTCGATCGCGGGCTCGGGAACGCGAGTGCCAGTGCGGTGGTCGGCAGGCTCGCTCGCCTCACTGGCGGGTGATCCAGTCCGCTTTCGGTTCTCGATGACGCGCGGCCGCCTCTACGCCTTCTGGGTCAGCCCCTGGCCCTCTGGCGAAAGCCGCGGCTACCCAGCGGCTGGCGGCCCCGAGTTCCGAGGGCCAGTCGACTCGCGCGAGTCGGTCAGCGCACGCCCCGGAAAAGGGGCGGCTTGATGCACCAGGCGCTGGAGCGACTGCTCGACTCGCCTCGTACGGTCTACGTCGCATCGGCCTGCTCGCTCGCGCTCGGTCTGTTCTTCATCTTCGTGTGGTCGCCGTTGCCGTGGGGATGGCTTGGGATCGACTTCTACCACGACCGCGCGCTCCGCCTGGCCGCCGGCGAGAGGTTCGACACGACCGACGTACCGTGGGGATACGCGTACTTCGTCGCGGCGTTCTACGCAGTTTTCGGCAATCGACCATGGATTCCGCTCGTAGCCCAGGCGCTCTTGAACATGCTCGTGCCGATCATGTTGGCGCGTTTGGCGCGTCCGTACGTCGGGCGCCGGACCGCCGTACTGGCGGCCGTCCTGACGGGGATCTTCTCGTTCAATACCATCTACTCCTCGACGCAATCAACCGATTCGGTCGCGACCGTCCTGTTCCTGGCATCGCTGCTGGCCTTGGTAAACGGGCTCGAACACGGCCGATGGATGCCCTTTGCCGTCAGCGGTCTGCTCGCCGGCGTGGTGGCGCAGTTTCGCCCAAACCTGATTGTGTTTCCGGCGTTTGCCGCCGCAGCGTACCTCCTCGAGAGGCCACGCAAGGCTGCGCCTCAGACGAAGACCGCCGAAGGGCGACGAAGGAAGCTCCTGTTGGTGGGGGTCTATCTCGGCATGGCGCTGACGGCCCTCGCGCCGTGGATCGTTCGCAACTACCGCCTGACCCAGGCGTTCGTGCCAACCAGCACTCACGGTGGCCACCAATTGTGGTACGGGACGCTCCAAGTCGGGCCCTATCTCGAGAGCCGCGCCGACAACCCGCGGTCTGAGTTCGAAGGCGGTACCTTCGACTACACGAGCCTCGCAACGCTCCCACTCGTGGTCTCTGCGTCGAGGGGGATGTGCAATGGCGAGTGGGCCGAGTTGACGCTGATTTACTGGACCGATCGGGACAAACAGCCTCGCCGAGTCGCGGGATCAACCGTCGCCGCCAACCTGGTCACGTTTGAAGTGCCAGGACAGCCATCGCCGACGGTTTTCTACTATTTCCTGCAAGCCAGGTGGCCAGACTCGCCTGCGCCTGTCGCCTCCCCGCAGAGCGGCGCGCGTAATCCGTTCGTGTTCTTCGTGTCCGACGATCATCTCGGCGACCTCGACCGACACGACGACCTGCTCGACACGTTCGACCTGATCCGGCTGTTGCGAGCGCTCGCGTGGCAAGAAGGCTCGGTGAGCGGGTCAACCGCGGATCTCGACGGCGACGGCGTTGTGTCCGAGGAAGACATTCGTCGAACGACTCGGCTGCTGCTCGAGTCGATGGGGCGGCGGCTGAGCAACCCCGTGGCTGATATCTCCTGGGATGAGCGGGCCGTTCGTCTCACGCTCGAAGACCGCTCCGCCTTTTCGGTACCGCGAATGTGGTCGAGCCGGCTCACGGATCTGGCCGTCGAGGGCGATCTCGCGCGTGTGCTGGTCCACGCGCGCCGGCCTCGCCGCGGTCTCGACCTGCCGCCGGACCCGGTGCTTGATTGTGCGGGGCCGGAGTGGAGTGCCGTCAACGACGTCTTCTATCGACGGGAGCTTCACAGCATGCGGCGCTACATGGTGTTGGCGTGGGACAACATCAAGCGGGACCCATGGGCGTACGCCACATCGGTGATCTATCGCGCTGTCCGACTCTTTGTCATTCAAGGCAGCGACGAGTATCAGCGCGCTCAACAGTTCGCCGGGAGCAGGGTCGTGTACGCGGTTGGCGCCGCACTGTCGTGGGCCTACCTTTTCGTTTTCCTGACAGGGCTGGTCGTCGCATGGCGTCGGAAGGTGCGGCTGTGGCCGCTCGTCCTGCCAATCGTTTACGTCCCCGTGACGATCTCGTTTCTGCTTACGAACATGCGGTACACCATCACGGTGCAGCCGCTCATGTTTGTGTTTGCTGCCGTGGCGCTCCTGCGCCTGACCCGTCTCGGGACCGAGCCGCCGACCACCCAGGGTGGAGCCATGGCCGACTGAGGTCCAGCCGCAGTGACACTAGCGAAGCTTCGCCTCAAACCGCCCAGAAAAACACGTCGGCTCCGCTTCGGCTAGCAGTGTCTTCTGCCCCGCTCCGGCCTTCGACTCGCGCTCAGGCCGTCCCGAGCATCGTCGAGGGACGCGGGGCGGACCTCTTCTGCGGCCTGCCAGAAACTTGCTTCAACTGTCGCCATGCAGGCCTTAGAAGATGTCTGGCAACGATCGTCATCCTGACGCTGGCCATCAGCGCGGTCTCAGCCCAGCGACCGGAGCTCAGCCAGAATGTTCGCCAGTATGTGAGTGTTGACGCCGCGATCGTCGCGTTGACGCACACGCGCGTCATCGACGGCACCGGAGCGGCCGCACGCGAAAACCAGACGGTCGTCATCCGCGGAGGATCGATTGCCGCGGTTGGCGATGACGGACGCGTGGTCATACCCGACGGTGCCACCGTCATCGATCTCACGGGCAAGAGCGTCATCCCCGGGCTGGTGATGGTGCACGAGCACTTCTATTACCCCACAGGCCCCGGCGTGTACGGTCAGCTCGGCGAGAGCTTCTCGCGGCTCTACCTTGCCGGCGGTGTGACGACGATCAGGACGGGTGGCAACGTCAATGGCTTCATGGACCTCAACATGAAGCGCCTCGTGGATGCGGGACAGAAGGCCGGTCCGGCGATTGATGCGACCGCACCGTATTTGAATGGGCCGAATACGTTCATCCAGATGCGAACGCTGAAGGGCCCCGAAGACGCGCGCAAGCAAGTCGCGTATTGGGCGGACGAGGGGGCGACCTCACTGAAGACCTACATGCAGATCACGCGCGCCGAGTTGGCGGCGGCCATCAACGAAGCGCATCGACGTGGCATGAAGGTGACCGGTCACCTCTGCTCGGTCACCTACGCGGAAGCCGCAGGCCTGGGCATCGACAACCTGGAGCACGGCTTCTTCGCCGCGACCGATTTCGTCGCCGACAAGAAACCCGATGAGTGTCCGGGCCAGGGGCGTGGTCAGCAATCGATTGCCGCGCTCGACGAACACAGCGCGCCGTTCACGGCGTTGGTGAAGACGCTCGTCGACAAGGGCGTCGCCTTGACCTCCACGCTGACGGTCTTCGAGACGTTGACACCCGGCCGGCCGAAGCCGCCTGGGCTCGACGTCCTTACTCCCCAACTGCGCGACCAGTTCGAAGAGAACTTCGCGCGGACGGCGAAGAATCAGGCGTCCACGTACACGACGCTCTTTCCCAAGGGAATGGCGCTCGAGCGCGCGTTCGCACGGGCAGGCGGCCTGCTGATCGCGGGAACCGACCCCACCGGCGGCGGTGGCGTCATTCCCGGGTTCTCGAACCACCGCCAGGTCGAGCTGCTCGTGGATGCGGGCTTCACGCCGGTCGAAGCCATCAGCATCTCGACGCTGAACGGCGCGAAATATCTGGGACGTGACGGCAAAGTCGGCATCATTGCCGCCGGCAAGCAAGCGGACCTTGTCGTGGTCGGCGGCGATCCATCGCGGACCATCGCCGACGTCCGGAAGGTCGAGACGGTGTTCAAGCAAGGCGTCGGGTTCGATCCGGCCAAGCTCATTGCATCGGTGACCGGCAAGGTGGGGCTCTGGTAGCCGATGGCGTCGGGGTCCCGCGAGCGTGCTTCGCTCTGCAATATCTCGGACACGGCACGTTGGGTGGCCGCGCATCGGGCGATCGAAACAGCGCGACCCGATGCGATCTTTCGCGATCCGTTGGCGGCGCGTCTGGCCGGCGAGAGCGGCCAGGCGCTGGCCGAAACGCTCCACGGACGCCAGCAAGCCAGCTGGCCGTTCGTCGTGCGCACGTATCTGATCGACCGAATGATCTCGGCGCAAGTGACGGCGGGCGTGGACCTGGTGATCAATATCGCCGCGGGGCTCGACACTCGACCCTATCGGATGGCGTTGCCCAAGTCGCTGACATGGGTGGAAGTGGACCTCCCTGATCTGCTTTCGCACAAGGTCGAGAAGCTCCTCGGCGAGCGGCCGGCGTGCAAGCTGGATCGAGTGGCGTGCGATCTGACCGACAAAGCGTCACGGCGCGAGCTCTTTGCGAAGCTCAACGCCCGCGCCAGGAACGTGCTCGTGATTACCGAGGGTTTGTTGATCTACTCGAGCGACGCCGAGGTCACCTCGCTCGCCGGGGATCTGGCGTGGGCCTCGGCGTTTCGCCACTGGATCACTGATCTCGTGTCTCCCGCGCTGCTCGAGCGGCTGCAACGGGCGTTCGGGCGGACGCTCGTCGACGCCAAAGCCCCGCTCAAGTTTGGGCCGCCCGCGGGCGTGACATTCTTCGAGCCATTGGGGTGGAAGGCTGTGGAAGTGCACTCGATGCTGAAAACGGCGGCCACTCTGAAGCGGCTGCCGTGGTATCTGAAGCCATATACCCTGTTTCGCGACAAGCAGCCGCCGGGCCGAGCCATGTGGTCGGGCGTCTGCTTGATGGAAAGGATTTAGGTGTTCGTGCGCGCCCTCCTCACTGTGTCACTCGTTACAGGCATCACGACCCTCCTTGTCGCGGCTCAGCCATCGCGCCCTGAGGGTCATGACGCGGCCATCAGACGTGGGGTCGCGTTTCTCACCAAAGAAGTCCCGCGGTGGCACGCCGAGCATCCCTGCTATTCGTGCCACAACAACGGCGATGCGACGCGGGCGCTGATCGTGGCGGGCATGCGCGGCTACGACATCGGATCCGCGGTTGACGACACCATCGACTTTCTGCGCGTGCCGTCGCGCTGGGACCAGAACAAGACGGAAGGCGGATTCGACGATCGCGCGCTCGCTCGCATTCAATTCGCCAGTGCGTTGGCCGTGGCCGAACGTGCAGGACGAGCGCCCGCCAGCACGCTGGTCGACGCCGCGAAGATCATCGCCGCCGATCAACAGGCCGACGGCTCGTGGACGCTCGACGTGTCGAGGAGTCTCGCGTCGCCGGCGACCTACGGGACCCTCATCGCAACGTGGTCGGCACGCGCGACGCTGGTGGCGTCAGGACGCGAGCCGGACAATCTCTCAATCGTCCAGACGGATCGATTCTTCCGCGGCGTCCAAATCGAAAACGTCATCGACGCGGCGGCGGTCACGTTGGGGCTCGATGTCGCCGAAGACGTGATGGCGGAGCGGTTGCGGGCGCAGTGCCTTGCCATCCTCAGAGAAGGGCAAGCGCCAGGCGGCGGATGGGGCCCATACGTCACCGCACCGCCGCAAGTCTTCGATACCGCCATGGCCGTGCTCGCGCTCAGCCTGCAGGAGGCCGACCCTCGCCTCGCCCGCAAGGTGTACCGGGTCGAAGAGCTTCGCGACGCCATCGCGCGCGGGCGCGACTACCTGGTGTCGCAGCAGCGGCCGGACGGTAGCTGGCCGGAAACGACCCGCCCAGCAGATCAGGAGAGCTACGCGCAGCGCATCTCAACGACGGGTTGGGCGATGCTGGCGCTGCTGCGATGAGGTAGAGGCGGGTCTTTAGACCCGCCTGCACGATCCTGGCAACCGTCTTGCGACATGCGGGACGTGCCCAATCGACCACCACGCCTCCGCGAGTTTGCCTATCGCGGGCTCTATCAATACTTCATTACCGTTTGCGTGAGAGATCGCCGACCTGTCTTTACCGAACTGCAGTGCGGAAGAAAGGTCGCCGATCAGTTTTTGCGCATCGCGGAAGACGAGAACTTCGCAGTGCTTGCGTACTGCGTCATGCCGGACCACTTCCATTCAGTGGTCGAAGGCCTGACTGAGGACGCCGATCTTCGTCGAACGATGCATCGATGGAAGCTCGTGACTGGCCATTGGTGGCGCAGACGTGTCGATCGAACGATGTTGTGGCAAGAGGGTTTCTTCGACCACATCCTTCGTGAGGAGGACCCAGTCGTCAATGTGATTCAGTATGTCGTCGCGAATCCGGTCCGCGCTGGAATCGTGAACAACGTCATGGACTATCCGTTGGTCGGATCGTCTTGTTACGATCTTCGGGCACTGGCACGCGATTGTGGATTGGACGCCAAGTTGGACGTAGAAGCGGGAGAACCGCCTCCGAAAACGAGGATCTGCCTCTACAGTGGACGATCTCAAGGCGGGTCTAAAGACCCGCCTCTACGGCGCCACTTGGGCTCAACGATCACGTACGCAGCCACCGAGTCACAGAGACACAGAGATCATGTCAGCTCTGTGTCTTGGTGTCTCTGTGGCCAATGTCCGAGCACGTGATTTGGATTAGCGCACGGTAAAGGGAACCGTCATCTTCTCCGGCTCGGGCGATGAGTCGGTGCGATCGAATCGATCGACTTCGAAGGCGCGGCCGATGCGGTTGCCGGCAAGATCTTCGAGCATCCCGAACACCACCAGTCGATACGATCCGCGGTGCCACGGTTCCAAGGGAGACCACGACCATCGCGTCTCGCCGTTCATGACCGCTACGGCTCCTGCCAGGGGCTGCCCATCCTCGGCCTGGACACCCAGCGCGCGCAGCAGCAGCCCATGATCGAGAGGCTCTGAAAAATCCACCGTGAGCGGATCGCGTGTCCCGGATGCCGGCGCGGTCAGTTTCCACGTCCGTGTATCGAGCGGACGTTCATCTGGCGGCGCGACGCGAAACGATCTCCGGTAGCCCTGTCTGAGCGGAAGCCCCGAGCCATCTGGCCACTTCGCGTCGATGACGATCGTGTACGTGCGGCCGGGGATCATCGAGCGCCCCATTTCTTCGTTGGGCCGCACCCCTTTCTTCACCCGGCCCGGATCGAAGAACACCGTGTAGCGCGTGCGATCGTCGTTCCAGAACTCCGCGTCAAGCGGCAGAAACGGATCCTTCACTTCACGACCCGCGTCATCGAGCAGGTGGATGTAGTCGAGCCCGCCCTTGAGCCCCATCGGCGCCGAAAAATGCACGTACAGTCTGAGCTGGTTCTCCGGAACCACGTCGCCAGTCGGATAAGTTGTCGCGACCACTGTCGTCGGGGTGCGATCGCGATCGGGAAGCGCGACGGTCGCACTCAGCGTGCCGACACCGGCGGCCGATCCCGGAGGCGTGAATACGACCTGGTAGGAGCGCCCAGGATCGAGCGGGAACATCGGCGTGAAACGAAGCCGCCGATCGACAACCGCCCACGCGCCCAGCATCGCCGGCTGTTCGGGTCCGACCGAGACACGCAGGATGCGGCGCCAGTCGTCTTCAGGCCGCAAGCGATCGAGATCGCTGAGAACCTCAGATGGCAGGCCGACGACGTCCACGGTCGCCGGCCTCATCTTCTGGTTCAGCTCGATTTCAGGGGTGGAGGGCCCGGATCGAAGTGAGCATGACGCCGCGAGCGCGAAAACAACGAGCGCGGCGATTGACCCCACCGCGCTCGTAAACCCTCTGCCTTCTGCCTTCTGCATTCTGCCTTCCAGCTTTCTGCCTTCCGGCAGGGAGCCGGCTAAGGCAATCCCACGATATCCAGATTCAGGATGCCGGCTTCGGTCCTCGCCAACACGATCGAGTTGGTCGCGTCGAGCAGATCGAGCTGTTCGACGCCCTTCATCGTCGTAATGGTCTCGTACTGAATGCCAGCCTTGTCCGGAATCCGCTGAGTGATGCCCTGCGCTCCGTTAAAGCCGTCGGTCGGAATCTTCATGACGCCACGGCTGTTGTTCGACATCAACAGGAATTCTTTGCCGTTCTTCTTGTAGAGGATCATGTCGAGCGGGCGGTTGCGATTGCCGAGCTCGGCAATGGTCGTCCCCATCACTTTCGCGCCGGGTCTCAGACCGGAGACCGGGAACTTCACGAGCGGCGTGCAGAGATAGCCCGCGATCAGGTTGGTCTCGCCGTTCACCTTGTGCGGCACGAACGTGTAGACGGGCGAGCGCGTTTCGAACTGGCCGTGCGAGCCGTGATAGATCTCCACGCTCGTCCCGCCGTCGATCGTCGCGAAGGGGTACGACACGGAGCGCAGCTTCGACGAGAATTCCTCGTTCGACAGTCCCGCAACATAGAGTCTCCCGTCCACGAAGGCCATGTCGGTGATCGACTGCGTGCGGCTGTTCCGCGTGTCGCTCGGATTCGCCGTTGGCGCGTTGGGCAGATCGACGCGGCTGTAGCGCAGGGCCGCAAGCGAGACGACGTCAATCGATCCGGCGCCATCGACGCGCAGCAGCACCGGCATCGCCGCCGTGCCCTGTCCGCGCATCACCGCAATGTAGGCGTTACGCGTGGTCGGATGAACGGCGAGATCGGTGACGCTGATCTCACGAACGTCCGTGCCGAGAAGCGCGGCGATTTTCTGATCGATGCCGGCAACGCCCTTCGCGCCCGGGGCCTTCGTGGCGCTGGCGCTGCCAAGCTCGACGGCAAAGATCGCCGCCGAGTTCGTATCGGCGGCGAACAGCACGCCATCGGGCCCGAAGCTCAGTGGGCCTATCGCTTTGAACTGGGGACCAGTACCGCTGTCGGTCGCCAGGCGTTCAGCGGCTGGGACGCCGGACCAGGACATCGCCACGGCAAAAACCAACGTCGTTTTCAGGAACAGAGACCGCATGTGG
>JBOGIV010000124.1:0-15459 GCA_050747925.1 Vicinamibacterales bacterium | reverse complement strand
GCAGATAAGCCGCGCTCGGCCTCCAGCCTCCGCTCCGGCTGCATACTGACGCTTTTCGCGCCAGTCGCCATTCGGCTTGGCCACACGACCAAGGCCACTGGCGCACAGCTCGCTGCTTGTGATTCGTCGCTCCGCGTCTCCGTGCCTCCGCGGCTGCGTACGTGATCGTGCCTTTCCAGCGTGACGCCCAAGAACAGAGGCCTTCTCTGTGTCTCTGTGTCTCTGTGGCAACGTACGTGATCGTGTTTTTCGCAGCGGGACGCCGAAGCTACGGCGCCGCGAATACCCAGATCGCTCCTCCTTCAGGCACCTCGGGGTAAGCGCCTTTCGTCAGCGTGTTCAACCGACTCTGCATACTGCGCGCATCCATCCCCCAACCCGACTGCACGGCGATGTACTGCTTGCCATCGATCGTGAATGACGAGGGCGGCGCGAGGATGCCGGAGTTGGTCGGAAACTCCCACAACAGCTTGCCGGTTTCGGCATCGAAGGCGTGAAGCTTTCGATCGTTGGTGCCGCCGCTGAACACGAGGCCGCCGCCGGTTGCCAGCATCGATCCCCAATTGATCGATGTCGCGTAACGGTGCGTCCACACGCGCGCTCCGGTGTCCACGTTCCATGCTTGGACTTCTCCAACATGATCGGCGCCCGGCGTGAGGACGAGGGTGTTCTGCGCGCCAATGAAGCGGCCGCCAGGCTCGTACTCGACGTCGGTCCCGATCATCGAGCTGCAGAGATTCTCGTTCGCCGGAATGTAGATCATTCGCGTCTTCGGACTGAACGCGATCGGCGGCCAGTTCTTGCCGCCCCAATGCGAGGGGCAGATGTTCTCGGCGCGCTTGCCGGTCGCCGGTTTGCGATCGGGATCGACGTCGGGCCGGCCGGTCTTTGGATCGAGACTTCGGAAGACGGTCTGTTTGACGTACGGCTTGCCTTCGACGAAGCCGATCGGTCCTGCGCTTCGCTCGAGGAACCACAAGTACCCGTTACGCGCGACGTCGATCAATCCCTTCACCGTGCGCCCGTTGCGCTGATAGTCGACGAGAATCGGCGGCGACACCTCGTCCCAATCCCACGAATCGTTTGGATGGTACTGGTGGTGGCCCATGAGGCGCCCGGTGCGAACGTCGAGCGCGACGGTTGACGCCGTATACAGGTTGTCGCCCGGCCGTTGATCACCCATCCACGGTCCGCCGTTGCCGGTGCCCCAGAACGACAGGTGCGTTTCGGGATCGTAATTGCCGGTCACCCATACCGGTGCCCCACCGGTCTTCCATTGATTGCCCTTCGGCCACGTGTCACTCCCCGGCTCGCCGGGCGCAGGCACCGTGTACGTTCTCCATGCGAGCTTGCCGGTCTCAGTGTCGTAGGCGGCGACGAATCCACGAATGCCCAACTCGCCGCCGGACGCGCCGATCATCACACGACCCTCGGCGACGAGCGGCGCGAGACTCATGTAGTAGCCGTGTTGGTTCTCGGCGACGTTGACGGTCCACACCTCCTTGCCGGTTCGGGCATCGAGCGCCACGAGCACGGCCTCGTTGGCGGCGAGGAAGACTTTGTCGCCAAAGAGCGCGACGCCCCTCGTGATGGGATGCAGGATGACCGCGTCTTCGGGAATCGGCCGGCGGTACCGCCAGAGGAATCGTCCGGTCTTGGCCTCGACGGCAATGACCTGATTGCCAGGTGTGGAGACGAACATCACCCCGTTGTTCACGAGCGGCGGCGCCTCGTGACCGTTGGTTGCGCCGGTCGAGAACACCCATACCGGCTGCAGGCGCGCCACATTCGAGGTCGTGATCTGATCGAGCGGGCTGTATCCCCAGCCGTCGTACGTCCGGCGAATCATCAGCCATTCGCCGTCGGCCGGCTTGAGCAGCCGCTCTGCCGTGACCGGCTGATACGACTTGAGAATCTCGGGCATCGGGAGCGGCGGGGCCGGCGGGGGCGCAGGGGCGCGAGGCGGTTGCTGTTGGACGGAGACGGCGGCCGTCAATGAGACCGCAATTGTCGTTGCAAAAAACGCCACTCTGCTCCTGATCATTGCAACTCCCCCAACAAAGGGTCAAAGCCCGGCTCTGACCCCGGCTCACCCGCTCTCGAAGCCGACTTTCGACGTGAATGGGCCGGCCACGACGAGACGTCCGTCCACCACTTTCAGCGGCAGCGCCGGCAGACTTCGGGGCGCTGGACCATCGATCACGTGCGCATTGTCCCTCGGATCGAACTTCGATTCGTGGCACTCGCAGTACAACACCTGCTCATCGTCCAACCACGTACCCACATCGCAGCCCGTGTGCGTGCAAATGGCGGAGTAGGCCACGACACCCTCCGCGGCCAGCGAGCGCGTCTTCTCACCGAGCACGTCGGGATCCAATCGAACCAGCAGAACGCGGTTCAAGCGAGTGCCGTTGCGCACGACCTGATCGCCCGGCTCCATCGCCCACGCGATGACTGGCGTGGCCGCCACTGGAATGTCGTCGGGCGCAAGCGGAGCCAGCGTTTTGTCGCTGGTCCTGACCAGGAGATCTCCAGCCGCGGGCCTCGCCGCGCGTGCATCTTGTGCGGCCGCAGGCACCGGCGTCATCCACGCGAGAACCCAACCTGCCGCGCCCTGGAGGATCGAGCGCCGCGCCGGACGGGGCGCCTGCAGATCGCGGCGAATCATGAACAGATACTACACGCCGGCTGCGTCTCTGGTTCCGTGGGCCGCTTATAATTCGCGGTGAAGTCGCTGTGGCTACCGACTCGACTCAGCCCGCGTCAGCTCCGTCGCTTGAACCTCCATATGGAGACATCCTCCTACTGCTGAGAGAGGGCCGCGTCATCCCATTCCTCGGCGCCGGCGCCTCGATCGGTCCTCGTTCATCGGCAGCCGAACCGTGGTCGCCCAAATCCACCGACCTGCCGACTGGCCGCGACCTGGCCGGTTACCTGGCGAACATGTCGAACTTCCCCGGCGCCGAACCGCAGGACCGCGACGATCTCGCGCGTGTCGCCTCGTACAGCGCCGACATTTCCGGACGATCGACGCTCCGCCGCCACCTCCGTCGCGCCCTCAATCGTCACTTCGACTCCCGGCGGCTGCACACATTCCTGGCGCAGGTTCCCGCGCACCTGCTGTGTGTGGTGACCAACTACGACACGCTGCTCGAGCAAGCGTTTCGCGAGACGGGCAAACGGTTCGACGTCGTGATCTATCCCGCCGATCGACGAGACAACCTCAACTCTCTCTTGTATGTCGAGGGCGGGGTGGGGCCGCCGAAGTATGTCGAGGCCAACTCGCTCGATCTCGACCTCGACGATCGCAGCATCATCTACAAGATGCACGGGACGATCTGGCCCGAGGACGAAACGCTCGACAACTTCGTCATCACCGAAGAGGACTACGTGGAATTCCTCTCGCGAATGACGACCAACGCCAGCTCCGCGGTGCCGGCGCAGTTCTATCAGTACTCCCGCTCGCGGAGTTTTCTCTTTCTCGGCTATAGCCTCCGCGACTGGAACCTCCGGGTGGTCTTGAAGAACCTGCGACGGCAATTGACCTCAGAAAACGGTGTCGTGCTCGACGAAGATCTCGCGCCGTCGTGGGCCATCCAACGCTACCCCTCTGCGCTCGAGCAGCGGCTCTGGAGTCGCCGCCGGGTCGAGATTTTCGACATGGACCTGGATCGCTTCGTCGAACAGCTCGTCGAATGGGGGCCGCGCGTATGAGCGAGCCCGCCCCGGAGTTCTGCCCGTACGTCGGGCTTCGGCCCTTCACGGTTGAAGAGCAGGCCTTCTTCTTCGGCCGCCGCTCAGAGACGCGGATCATCGCGGCCAATCTCTTTGCGGCGCCGCTCACGGTGTTTTATGGGTCGAGCGCCGTCGGCAAGAGCTCGGTGCTCCAGGCCGGCGTGATTCCCGAGCTGCGCCACGAGCGGAAGACCGCGGTCCTCTATTTCCGGCAGTGGCAGACCGACGACTATCTGTCGCGCTTGAAGGCAGAATCGCGGGCCGCGATCGAGCGCGCCGGTGACGGCAAACGGCTCGAGATCGACGATGGGCTTCCCTTCGACCGATGGATCGAGCAGGCGCTCGAGCAGTTTCGCGGACAGCTCCATGTGCTCTTGGATCAGTTCGAAGAGTACCTGCTCTACCATGCCGACCCTGGTCCCTCGTCGTTTGATGCGGAACTGGCCGCGGCGATCAACCGCCGCACCGTCGGCGCCCGATTCCTGATCGCCCTCAGAGACGACGGGCTGGCCAAGCTCGACCGTTTCCGCAAACGGATCCCGAACCTGCTCGGCAACACGTTACGGCTGCAGCGACTCTCTGTGAGCTCGGCGCACGAGGCGATTCAAGGTCCGTTGCGCGTCTACAACGAGCGCCTCGGCCCGGGGCAGCCGGCGGTGACCATCGAAGACGCCCTGGTCGAAGGCGTGCTCGCGCAAGTGCGCGCGGATCAGGTGAGCACCGGCGCCGCGGTTGGACAAGGACAGGTGCAAAGCGCTACGGCGGCCGACGAGATCGAGACGGCCTATCTCCAGCTCGTGATGGAGCGGTTATGGCGCGAGCGCGCGACGGTCAACAGCCATCAGGAACTGCGCCGCGAGACGCTGGATCGACTGGGCGGCGCCAAGGCGATCGCCAAGCAACACTTTGACGAGCATCTCGACCGCCTCGCGAAAACAGGATCCGATGTCGGCGACATGGTCGTCGATTTGTTCGCCTATCTGGTCACGCCCACCGGGACCAAGATCTCGCAGAAGGAGGACGACCTGGTCGCCCTCACGCAAACACCGGCCGCCCGCGTCCGGTGGTTTCTCGGCGAACTTGTCGCCTCGCGGCTGCTTCGGGTGACCGATCCGCCGGAGCGCTACGAGATCTTCCACGACGCGCTGGCCAAGCCGTTCCTCGATTCGCGGAACGCCATCGTCATGAAGCGCGCGACCGAGGCCAAGGAAGAAGAGCTCAAGCAGGTGCAGGCGATCGCCGACGCGCAGCGCCTGCGCGCCGAGGCCGAGTCGCAGCGCGTCACCGAGCAGAAGGCGGCAGCGCGAAAGTTCAAGCTGCTGGCAGGCGGCATGGCCGTGCTGGCGGTCCTCGCGGGAGCCGCCGGCGTCTTCGCGTACTTTCAGGCACGGAGAGCCGAACAGTTGCAGCAGCTGGCCGAGGCCCGCCAGGTCCAGGTGGAAGAGGTCCGGAAAGAAACGTCAGATCTGTCAAGAAAACAGCAGGATCGGATCGACGAATTGATCGGCCAGTTGGCGAAGAACGAGTCGCTCAGCGCAGCGGAGCAAAAGCGACTCATCGCCGAGAGCCAAGCCGCCAAGGACCGTCTGAATTCCCTGAATACCTCCGCGAACAGCTACGCAGCGCAGGTATCGGTGCCCAACCCGAAAGACATTACCGATCTGAGAGATCAGCTCACGAAGGCTCAGCAGCAGATCGCTAATCTCGAGCGACAGCTCAAGGCAGCACAAGTCGAAATCGGATCCTTGACCACACAGAGAGATACGGCCCAGAACGAGGCGAAGCAGCGTGACGACGAAGTCCGGCAAGCGCGGGCGGATGTCAATCGCCTGAACGCTGAAAACGCCAGGCTGCGCAGTGAACCCAAGCCCGACTCAAAGGTGGTTGATCCGAAGCTGCCGGCGGACCCCAAGGGCGCCGATCTCTCGAAGGAACTGTCAGGAGATTACCGATCGATCTATCAGAACGCGATGAACGCCTACGATCGACAGCAATGGGAATCGGCGAGAAGGCTGTTCGCGGCCGCGGCAGTCATGCGCGCCGACTCGAAGGAAACGATTCCGATGTCGTCCGGGCGCATCCCCTACCTTCCCTATGTGTATCTGGGCCTCACGTATCGCCAGCTTGGCCGATGCGACGAAGCGCTGCCCCTGTGGGCCCAGGCCGAGAAGCTCGGAGCCGTCACGGGCTCAGCACGCGAATACAAGCTGTTGCTCCAAGGTCGCGAGACCTGCCAACCGAAATAGGCCGGGTGGGCCGGGTGGGCCGGGTAAGCCAGGTGGGCCGGGTAGGGCGGGTGGGCCGGGTGAGAGACCCGCGCGATCTTTCCGACCGCCCTACCTGACCTACCTGTCCCACCCGCCCACCGGAACTCTCATCGATTCACGTGAGTTCCGGTTTAGGGCGTCTTCGCCGCTCGTCGAAAGCGCCTGATCACCGACGCCGTCAGCAGCTTGCTTCTCGAGGACAGGTCCGAGCCGACGTGGAATTCGAAGAGCTCTGACCAGACGACGCCGAGCCCGAAGGTCACGTGCACGAGGCGCTCGCCGCCGGGCAGCGTTGCGCGGTAGAAAGTATCGGTGGCATCATGCGCGGCGGTCGGTACGTAGGTGATGGTGTGGTCGGGATCGAGCCACAGGCCAACGCGCGGCAGCACAATTCGCGTGTTGCCGATCTGGTATTCGGCGCCACCGCGGAGTTCTCCGCCATTCTTGATCCGAAGTTGTTGCGCGCGACCAGACGCCAGCGCCTGGAACGTGACGAAGTCATCTTTGAGCTGTGAGTAGTGCACTCGCGAATAGTCGAGCAGCACTCGCAAACGGCCGCTGACCAACGGCGACCAGAACATGCCGCCGCCCCACACATTCGGCACCTTGAAGTGGCCGCTCCTGCTCAAGTCGAAACCCGTATCAAAGACCTGGTCGTGCTGCGTGAAATCGAATCGAGCTCCCGACCTGAACGTCGCGCCGAGATGGATCGACGTCGTCGGCTTCCAGAGGACCCCGGCGTTCACCGAAGCCGCGAAGTCCTTACTGGACTGAACCGCGGTTGCGCCGACCAACCGCCGGTCGGGCGGGCTGAACAGATCCGAGACCAGGCCGTAGCGCGCAAACTGAGAATCGAGCCGGAACCGCGAGATTGCGAGGCCTCCGCCGATGGCGAACGACTCGTTGAGCCTGATGCCAATCGTTCCACCATAGTTGGTGATCGCCACTTGCCGGCGTCCGCCGATTGGTACTTCGCGATTCGCATCGTCGGTCACGCCGAAGAACGTGTCTCTGAGAAAAGCCCCCTGTGTAAAGAAGGAGTTGTCCACGCGCGCCAGTTCATGTCGATAACCCGTCACCGTCATCCGGGCGCCGACCGGCATCATGACCGACACGAATGCCAGGCCGACTCTCTGATCGGTATCGCGCGAATAGATCGGCGCCGGAACGGTGTCGAGGCCGCGACCCGTGATGCTGCCGCTGACGCGTCCGCCAGAAAGAAAGGGTGTCTCGAGGCTGCCGAACCGGCCCTCGACTGACACCTCCAACTTGCCGTAGAACGCCAGACCAGCAGGGTTGGTGAACGCCGCGGTCGCGTCATCCGCCGCACCGACAAACGCGCCGCCCATTGCGAGGCTGCGGGCGCCAGGCGTCGTGAAATCGAACGTCACCGGGAACTGTGCCGTGGTCTGCGCGACCGCGACGTCCGACCCGCTCAGACAGAAGCCAACGAGCAGAACTACTCGTCCGACACCTTGGCCTCGCATCAACACGGACCCTGCTTCACGAAGGTCACGCGTTTGGGCAGGCTGTTGTTCCCGCCCGGAGAGGTCACTGTTAGCGTCACCGTCTTCTCAGTCGCTAACGCCGTGCCGGGGAACTGACCGCATGGCAACGCCGGATTCCGCAACTGATCGCCGGAATTCGCGGTTTCCGAATCTCCTCCTTCGAAGGCCCACCGATACGATGTGATGGATCCTCTCGGTGTGGACCCCCTCGCATCGAACGTGCACAGCAATTGATTGCGCGGGTTGCCACCCACGGTGGCCGACTTGACCGCACATTGAGGTGCGTTGACCGTCGTCCCGGGGTCAGGGATGACGTCGAACGCGGCCTGTGGCGGAGGATTAGGATGAGTGGTCCCGCCCGTACAGAGTGGCTGTGGGCCTCCCCCACGGATGTCGAGAATTACCTTGTTGGTCGCTTCGGTATGCGAGCACGCGCCCACTCGATATCGCAGATACTCCATCGTCCAGATCACGTCTCCCTCAGCGTTCACGTAGAGGCGCTGGATGGGCATCCGCAGGCCATCCCGATACTTTGGCTCCAGCGCAGCCACTCGAAAGTTGAACGGCTCCTGCCGGTCGGGAAACGGCGCATTGCCGCCGCACTCGGGCAACGGCGGCGTGGTGAGATTATCGATCCCGAAGAACACTCGGTTGATCGCATCCTGGTGGGTGCACGCCGAGAGTCGATACCGAAGGTATTCGGAGATCCAAATGACCGCGCCTTCGATGTTGACGTAGGTCTCGGTGAGCGGGAACCCGAGACCACGGTAGACGTCCTCGAGCTCAACCCGAAAGCGAAATGGCTCGCTGCGGTCTGGAAACACGACGGCAGGGCTGAGGGAGAACGGCGGGGCCATGGACGTGGAAAGCGCGCCAAGACCAGCGGATTTGGCCACAATTCCAGTTGGCGACGCCGTTGCCGCTGTGGAGGGGCTGGTCGGAGAGTCGGCGCCGCCCGAATTGCACGCCGCGAGTCCGCACAAGAAGAACGCGAGGCTCAGCTTTGACTTCATGACAGCCTCCATTGCATGCCACAACCGAGGTGTCTTCTTATTAGCGGGCTCAACCTCGGAATCTCTCAGGGGAATCGCGGTGAAATCATCGTGTTGCGCAAGCGAATACACTCTCCGTTCGCTTGTCCGTCTACTCTACTAGGGAACGGCGACTGCGTCGCCTCACGGGAGTCGCCAGCTGCGCTGGCTCCTGGGATAGAGCGAACGAAGTGAGCAACACCTACTGACCCTCTAGGTCAGCGATCGAACAGTTCCAGACAGGGCTTCTGAGACAGTTCCAGACAGGGCTTCTGAGAAGGGGACGGACATGGCTGCCAAGCGACGAACCGCCACGACTCGCCGGAAGACCCGAAACGGCGATGCCGCAACGGAAACCGAAGGTCTGGTCGTGTATGTCCATGGCATCGGTCCGCAGAAAGCCCCCGACGAGCTGAAGACCGAGTGGGACCTGGCGCTCTTCGGCAGCGACCAGGGAGACACCACGCGTATGGCTTATTGGTCGGACATCCTCCACCCTGCGCGCGTCACGCCCATGGCGGCCAGGAAGATGGCCGGAGTGGGCGACGGCCGAGAGCTCGACCGTGATGACCTCAGCGACATTCTCAAGGCGGCGCGGCTCAACCCCAGCAATAAGGGAGCCCGCCAGTTTGTGTCGAGCGTCATCGACAGCTTCGCGGGAAGCCAGCCCGCGGTGGCCGGGGCTCGAAAGAAGGTGCTCCCGATACCCGGTGTTCTCAGGAGGCCGATCTCGAAGGCGTTCCTCAAGGCGTTCATCGCCGACACGGCCGCGTATTTCTTCAACGACGACATTCGAAAGGGGATCAAAGCTCGACTCGAGACCGCGCTTCCCATCGAAAGCGGTCGACCGATAACGCTTGTCGCTCACAGCCAGGGGACGATTGTGGCGCTCGAGGTCCTGTCCAAGCTCGCTCGACGCGTCAACATCGTGCGGCTGGTCACGCTTGGGTCGCCGCTCGGCATTCAGGAAGTTCAGGATTTTCTCGACGTGCCGCCGAAGCAGAAGCCGTTTGCGGTGCCTCAAGGCATCGATCAGTGGACGAACTTCTCCGATCCGCTCGACCCGGTGGCGTTGGACAAAGGCCTGAATACCGAGTTCGAGTTTCGCATCGAAATCGACGCCGAGACGTCCGCCGATCGCGTCATCGTGGACGAAATCATCGTCAACGATCACACCCGGCGGTTCGTCGGCTTCAATCCCCACTCCGCGGTGGGATACCTGGCGCATCCGAAGGTGAGGCGAGCGGTGAGCGCCGCCGCTCAGCGCGACACGATGGCCCGGTTCATCCTTGCGCGAGACGTCGCCGAGAGCCTGGTCGCCGACCAGCGGCATCCTCTCTTGATCGAAGTGCTCGAGCCGGGCTACGCCGCCCTCAACGAAAGCCCGGAGGAGTGCGCAAAGCGAGAGCAGGAAGAGCAGAAGAAGCCAAGACGCGTCCGCCTGCCGCCGAGCGAGGCCGGCTCGCTGCTGCTGGCCGATCGCATCGCCCGCGCGGCCGACGAAGTGGCCGCGCTCGTGAAAGCCACCGCCAAGGGAACCCGGCGCGACCCCGCTCGCGAGTTGAAGGCGGCGCGAGTTGATCGGCTCCGCCGCTTCGTGGCCGCTCGACTGACGCCAGGCGAGATTCAGGAGATCGCCGTCAAGCACAAGCAGTTCAACGTGTACGCCGTGTGGAAGAGCGCATCGAAACGCAAGCTCATCTTCCGATCGCGCGCGGTGCTTCAAGCCGACGCAGCCCTTGAAAGCTATGGCGCCAGAGGGCGAGGCATCACCTGGGCCGTGCTCGACACGGGCGTTCGATCGGACCATCCTCATTTCTCGAACCAGACCATCAGCGCTATCTGGGACTGCACGCGTACAGGCCCGCCGGTCAGGCTGGATGCGGATCGCGACCGCGATGGCCATGGATCGCACGTCGCCGGAATCATCGCCGGCGCCCATCCGGAGCGCCCCAACTTCATGGGCGTCGCGCCGTTCGCGCGGCTCGTAGTCTACAAAGTGCTGAACGATCAAGGCGAGGGTGAGGACGCCTGGATCATCAAAGCGCTCGACCACATTGCCGAGCAAAACGAGAACAAAGCCGCCATCGCAATCCACGGTCTCAATCTGAGCCTTGGCGGACCGTACGACTCGACGGTGTATGGCTGTGGATTCACGCCGATCTGTCAGGAGCTTCGGCGGCTGTGGCGATCGGGCGTGCTCGTGGTCGTCGCCTCGGGCAATGAAGGTCAGCTCGAGGTGCAAACCAGCGACGGCGACGTCGAGATCAACACACCGATGTCGATCGGCGACCCGGCGAATCTGGACGATTGCATCGCTGTGGGATCGGTCAACGCCGATCGGCCACACTTGTACGGCGTCTCTGCGTTCTCATCTCGCGGCCCGACGTCGGACGGCCGCCCGAAACCAGACGTGGTGGCGCCCGGCGAACGTATCCACTCGGTGAACGCGCGCTTCGCCGGTCGGCAAGCCCAGGAACCCTATCGTGTCGAGAGCGGGACGAGCATGGCCGCGCCGCACGTGTCGGGTCTCCTCGCGGCGTTCCTCTCAGTGCGCCGGGAATTCAGAGGCCGGCCCGATGAGGTGAAGAAGATCCTGCTCGACACCTGCACCGACATCGGCCGCGATCGCTATCACCAGGGCCGAGGGATTCCGAACCTGATGAAAATGCTGCTGAGCGTTTAGGCGAGGTTCGGGAAGGTTCTCGGAGGTTCCAGCAGTGCGGCGTTTTTCTGGGTGGTCTGAGGCAGGGCCTCGTTAGACATCTTCTAAGGCCTGCATTGCGGCAGTTGAAGCATGTTTCTGGCAGGCCGCAGAAGATGTCCGCCCCGCGGAGCGAGGCAAGAAGACACTGCCCCCTAGCGAAGCGGAGCCGAGGTGTTTTTCTGGGCGGTTTGAGGCGAAGCTTCGCTAGCGATACGCCGCGGCTTGCAGCTCGAATAGCTCCGAGTAGCGTCCCCTTGCCGCGACCAGCTCCTGGTGCGTTCCAAGCTCGGCGACTCGCCCATCGACGATCACGGCGATGCGATCGGCGATGCGCACCGTCGAGAAGCGATGCGAGATGACGATGCCGATGCGGCCCTTCAGGTTGTCCTTGAGCTCGGCAAAAATCGCCGCTTCGGCTTCCGGGTCCAACGATGACGTGGGCTCGTCGAGGATCCAGATATCGGCGTCGCGGTACATGAACCGCGCGAGCGCCAGGCGCTGCCACTCGCCGCCCGACAGATCGTGCCCACCTTCGAAGAGCCGCCCGACCCGCGAGTCGAGTCCGCGGGTCATCTTCTGGACCAGCCAGTCCGCGCGCGAGTCCTTCAGTGCATCCATCACCCGCTCGTCGTCCACCGGTCCTGACGGCCGGCCCAGCCGCACGTTTTCACGAATCGTCAATTCGTAGTTGGCGTAGTCCTGAAACAGCACGCCGATGCGGTTGCGCAGCTCGTCGGGATGGACATCGCGAAGGTCGATGCCATCGATGCGAATGACGCCGCTGTTGGCGTCGTAGAAGCGCAGGAGCAATTTCACCAGTGTGCTCTTGCCGGCGCCATTCTCGCCGACCAGCGCCATCAGCTCGCCGCGCCGGATCCGGAGATTCAGGCCGCTGATCGCTGGCGAGGCGCCGCCGGGATAGGTAAAGGACACATCCTCGAACTCGACGCTCTCGATGGGCCCGGGTGGAATCGGGACTGGTTTGGCGGGCGTCGGCACGAGCGGCCCGATGTTGAGGAAGGAAAAATAGTCGTCGAGAAAGGTCGTGTGTTGATCGACGGCGACAAACGTCGACGAGATTTGGCCGAGCGTTCCGGAGACGGACGCAAACGCGCCGATCACGAGGACGACGCCGCCGGGATCGATGCCGCCTTCCACGCCGCGTACCGCGACGAACACATAGGCCAGCGCGAGGGCTGTGCCGGTCAGCAGCCCCGTGAGGAGCGACACGCGGGTACCCGAGCGATACATCTGCTCCCGCTGTTTGAAGAGCGCCTCTGAAAGATTCTGATGTCGGCCGAGCAGATAATCCGCCAGCACGTAGGCGCGCAGCTCCTTCGTGTTGCGCGGTTGGACCAGCAGGTCGGCCATGTACTCGCGTTCGCGTTCTTCAGGCGTTTCTTTGTAGAAGAACTCATAGAGCTTGGCGGTCACCTGGCGTTCGAGGCCCAGCGACATCAGCGCCGCCGTGAGCGCCAGCACGACGAGCACCCAGTGAAGGCTGGCCAGCAAGCCCGCCATCAACACGATGGTCGCGATGTTGCCGGAGAGGCCGAGCACCGACCACGTGAGGTCGCCTGGGCGCCACGACACGTCACGCTTGGCGCGCGCCAGCCGATCGTGCCAATCGGAGTTGTCGAAGTGGCCGACGTCCACTCTGGACGCTTGTTGAAGCAGTCGCCGCTCGGCCTCCAGCTGCACTCGCCGGACAAACAGATTGCGGCCGTATCCCATGTAGGCGCCCAGAGCGCGCTGGATCCCAGTCGTGAGCCACAACCCGACGAGCGTCGGCAACATGTCGCGAAAGGTGAGCGATTGCGTGCGCGCCGACGCAATCTGGTTGACGAGAACCGAGCCCAGATAGACGGAAATGGGCGGCATGGCGGAATTGACGATGCCGAGCGCGGAGTACTTGACGAGCGAGGCCGGCGACGCCGCCCACGCCAGCGCCATCCCTTGCGTCAGGTTTTTTCTGACCCGCAGCGCGCGGCCTTTCTTGATGCTGGCCTCTTCGGACACGCCCACAAGGGTGACACAAGAACAGGCAACCCTGAAAGGTTGCCTCTACATTGGGTGGACAAGAACAGGCAACCCTGAAGGGTTGCCTCTACATGGCTCTCGGCTTTCGGCTTTCGACGCGGAAAGCTGATCGCCCGCGACGGTCCAGACGCGGCCATCCTGTTGCGGCACGAGGCCGAAATCCAGGACCTTGACGACGTCGTAGGCGAGGCCCAGTCGGCAGACGAAGATGTTGGCCGGCTTCACGTCCCGGTGCACGAGCCCTCGTGCATGGGCTTCGCCGAGCGAACTTCATCAACGGACTGTGGTTGACGTAACTGATGACAAGGGAACCTGAAAGCTACAGTCTTAGGATACATTTCAGGAATCCACACTCAATTGAAGGAGGCTCTATGTACCTCATCCGCGACATCATGTACTGCAAACCTGGCAAAGTTCGCGCGATGGTCGAGAAATATCACGCCATGAACAAGCTCACCGAGTCGATGGGACTGGGCGCCATGCGCGTGATGACCGACTATGGCGGGGAGCGCTATTGGACGGTCATCGCGGAGATCGAAGTCCCCAGCATCGAAGAATACGAAACCACGGGCCAGAAAATGATGGCCGACCCGAAGTTCCAGGACATCATGAAGGGCTATCACGAACTGGTGGACAGCGGCCGGAGAGAGATCTTCAGAATTGAGAAATAGGGCGGGTAGGGCGGGTCGGCCTGGTAGGGCTGGTAAGGTGGGTCAGGCAACTAAGTCCGGCGATATCGCCCGACCAGCTTTACTCGGCCTATCGGCCCCAGCTGGCCGACCCGGCCTACCCGACCCACCTGGCCTACCCGACCTACTTAGGCCACGAGAGCACTCTCGTCTCGGGCAGCTTATCGCGATCGATCACGCGTCCATCGCGGATGAGCACGGAGAGCTTGCGCAGGTTGCGAATCTCGTCCAGCGGATTGCCGTCGAGCACCAGCAGATCGGCCAGCTTGCCGGTCTCGATCGTCCCGAATCGATCCAGGCCGCGCGAGGCAATCGCGCCGTTCATCGTGGCGGCCACGATCGCTTGCGCCGGCGCCATTCCCAGCTCCACCAGCCCTTCGATCGCCAGCAGGCTGCCGATGCCGTGATTCTGCGTCTCCACCTTTGGGGAACGCGAGAACTCGGGCGCAGCTGCCCAGTAGTTGTCGGTGCCAATCGTTACCACGGCGCCGGCGCTGATGAGCGCCTGCGCGTTCTTGCGGCGCATCTCGAGGTCGACGCCGTCCTCTGTCGCACGTAGTCGATCCTCGGCACTCGTGCGCGTGCGCTGCGCGCCGCTGCTCTTCTTCTCTGCCTCCTCGCGCTTCTTTCGAACTTCGTCGCGATTCTTGAGGTGACGCTGCCAGGCCTCACCGGTGATCGTGTTCACGAGCATGGAGCAGATGACCTTGCGATCGACGATCCTGCGGATCAGGCTGTCGGGCAGCTCGCGGTTGCCGAGGAGCTCCGGATGCTGAATCAGATCGATGCCAGCCTCGACCGAGAGTCGAAGTCCATCGGCCGTGGTTGCGTGGGTTTCAGCGACTCGTCCGCGCGTATGAGCCTCCTCCACCATCACCCGCTGCGCTTCTGGTGAGAAGCCGATGAAGGCCGGCCGGGCGAAGTGAGCCGTGCCGCCGTACTTGATGAAGTCGGGCCCCTTGTCGAGATAGGAGCGAATCGCTTTCCGCAGTTCGTCGGGAGTGAGGTCGACAAGGTCCTCACCTGCGCCTTGTGAGATCTCGTCGTTCACCTGTTCCTGAAAGAGCGTGAGCGCTTGCTCGCGAATGAGGCTGAAGCTCACCGAATACGGCCCGCCCCAGCCGACGATGTTGCCGGCGGCGAGGATGCGGGCGCCGATGGCCTTGCCCGCGGCAATGTCGTCGCGGACGGCGACCAGCGGCGGCAGGACGCCGTAGCTGTCGCGGACCGTCGTGACGCCGTACTTCAGCTGGAGCTGTGCTGCCTCCAGGACAATCTCGCGCTGGCGGGGGTGGTACTTGGCGAGCGTTTCATACCGATCGGCGACGCCGCCATAGAGCGACAGGTGAACGTTGGTGTCGATGAGCCCGGGGACGATGTACTTACCCTTTGCATCGATGACGGTCGCGCCTTGCGGCACGTGAATCGATCCTCGCGAGCCGACCGCGGTGATCTTGCCGCCGCTGACGATCACAGTGGCGT